>DATAJI010000433.1:0-2011 GCA_036262195.1 Solirubrobacteraceae bacterium | reverse complement strand
GCAGGTACAAGCAATGTTCGAACAGGTCCGCTCAGCCTTCGGGCGGATCGACGTGCTGTTCAACAACGCCGGCATCTCACCGACCGACGACGGCTCGGTGCTCGAGACGACGCTCGAGGCCTACCAGCGCGTCCAGGACGCGAACCTCAAGAGCGTCTTCTTCTGCTGCAAGCAAGGCATCCCGCACCTGCTGGCCAACGATCCGTCGGGCGGTTCGGTAATCAACACGGCGTCGTTCGTGGCCGTGATGGGCGCCGCCACCTCCCAGATCTCCTACACCGCGTCAAAGGGCGGCGTGCTCTCGCTCTCGCGCGAGCTCGGCGTCGAGTTCGCCCGCAGCGGCGTCCGCGTGAACGCGCTCTGCCCGGGACCCGTCGACACGCCGATGCTCCAAGAGCTGTTCGCGCAAGACCCCGAGAAGGCGGCGCGGCGGATCGTGCATCTGCCGATCGGCCGCTTCGCGCGCGCCGATGAGATTGCCAACGGCGCCCTGTTCCTCGCGAGCGACGAGTCGAGCTACGTCACGGCCTCGACGTTCCTGATCGATGGCGGTCTCAGCGGCGCCTACACGACGCCGCAGTAGCGGAGCGTCGCGCGGTGGCGGGGTTGCCACACCGGGTCGCGCAACCGCCTCGTCTAAGCGATTTCTCAGCGGCCACCGCAAGCGCGGTTTATCTCCGCGCGTAGGGTCAGAGCCCAGTTCCCATGGCGATCCGAGACAGACGCGGGGCGGCGGGCAGGCCACCACGGGACCACGACTCATCCGCACGGCGCGATGGTTGACCGTCGTGATCTAAGCGCGCGGCGTGCTGATGCGCGGCGGCGGCAGTTTCGCTGGAGGCGGATCGTTTTCGGGTTGCTCGCTGCGCTGGTGCTGGTGGTCGTTTACTTCGGGATCTCCTACGCGGACTACATGCTCAAGCCGACGAGCGAGAACTTCTCCGAGCGCTCTGCGGAGTGGGTGCGCGACGAGGTGCCCTTCGGCAACTGGATCATCGACACGGCAGAGCACTACACAGCGAGCACGCCCCGCAAGGGTGGCCCCGGGCTTAAGCGACTGCGCAGCGTCGGGCTCGGCGCCGTCAACCGGGCCACGCACGTCACCTACGCGCCGCCACCGATCAAACCGGTGTTCGCCAGCCCGCTGCCCGGCGAAGGCGTCTGGCACCGTACGGGTCCAACCGTCGACGGCCGGCCCCCGGTGCTCGTGACGACCTACAGGCCGAGCACGGAGTACCCCACGATCGTCGCCTACGTCCTGTGGATCGACCACACGCGCACCGACCTCGCCTACTACCCCGGCCGCTATGAGCCACCGAGCGCCGTCGACCGCGGTCCGATGATGGTTCCAGTCGATCAACGCCACCGGCTGCTTGCCACGTTCAACGGCGCCTTCACGCACGTCGACACCAATAACGGTTCGGCGGTCAACGGCCACACCAACGAGCCGCTGATCGATGGCAACGCCACGCTCGTCGGCTACCGCGACGGAACCGTGAACATCCTCAGGTGGGCCGGCGGGCCGAACGCGCCGGCCAATGTCGCCTGGGCTCGCCAAAGCCTCACCCCGATCCTCTGGGGCGGCAAGCTCAACCCCGAGCTGGACACCGACCCGAACAGCATCCAGTGGGGTTACACCCTGGGCGGCGTCACCTTCACCCCGCGCACGGCCGTCGGCGTCGACACCCACGGCAACGCCATGTTCGTCGTCGCGTCGGAGGCGACGGTGATCTCGCTCGCCCAGATCCTTCAGCACATTGGGGCGGTTCGCGGGATGGAGTTCGACATCAACCCCGAATGGCACACATTGATCACCTACTCCCACAAGAACGGCCTCGGCTCGACGATGGTCGAGCCCCAGCCCCAGCAGTCCACCGACCGCTACCTCACCCCCGACGACCGCGACTTCATGGCAGTGTTCTCCAAGGTACCCGGGCCGGTCACCGTCCCCTTCAAGTAGTCAGTGGGCCGGGGCATCGGGTCGGTTGTTTCGTATCTACAACTGCCTGGT
>DATAJI010000432.1:0-2985 GCA_036262195.1 Solirubrobacteraceae bacterium | reverse complement strand
ACGGCGCACTCGCGCCGCAGGGCCTGAGTTAGCGTAGTCGCGCCGGCGCGACTACGCTAACTCAGGCCCTGCGGCGCGAGTGCGCCGTCGATCAGCGTGCGCCGGGCGAGCGGTTCTGGCAGCGCGACCCGCACCGGCGTCTCGGGGTTGCGCGAGCCGGTTTGGAAGCCCGGGCGGGGCTTGACGAAGACGGTCATGATGATCTCCTCGACGCCGAGGTAGAGGTCAGGTGGCAGGACCCGCCGGTCGGCGCGCTGGCCACTTGCGAATGCCCGCTCCGTTACGAGCACGCGCAGCATCTGCTCGTCGCCATCCAGCTCTTGGGTCGGGTCGAGCCGCCAAGCTGACGCCCGGATCCCGTCGCGCGTTACGACGAGCGGCTCATCGATGCTCGATCCGCTTGCGATCCAGCGCTCGCGCCGGGAATCCCGACGGACGCCGACGAGCACGAGTTGCGGCGGCAGCCCTCGGCCGAAGACCGCTTCATCCTCGGTTCGGATAACGACGCGCCAGTCGTGCAAGTCCAGCGGGGCGCCCTGCTCCGCCAGCAGCGTGGCCAGCGCCTCGACCGCGGCGTCTGCGCCGTCGAGTCCTCCCGGTGCCAGCAGCGCGGTCGGCGGGAAAGCCGCTGCCGCGCCGTCGCTGACGAGCGCCGGGTAGCGTGGCGCGAGCTGCGCCTCGATCACGCGCGAGCGCTGCCACGCTCGCTCGCTCGGGAGCTTTTGGTCAGCGCTCGAGCGGCGGCCGAATCCGGATCGCATTGCCGCGAGGCTACATCGGCGCGCCCGGCGGCGTCCCGCAGGGCTGGGGACGGCGCCGCGTCGACCGCAATCCGCCGGGCAACCCCGACGCCTGCGTGGCGCCGTAGCAGCGACAACGCGGATCGCCTAGCGCGGGCCGAGTTGGCTGCGCGAGGCGGCGCGTCAGCCGGTCTCAGGCGGCGAGACGCCAGTCGGCGACCCGATCGCCGGCCGGCACGTGACGCACGAGCGCGCCAGTGAGCCGCTCGACGCGCCGTGGCAGCCCCGTGTGCAACCAGCGCGTCGAGCCCTGGGCCGCGCTCGAGATCAGGATCTCGTCGTAGACCCGCGGATTCCATGCTTCGTGCACGGCGGCGATCGGATCGTCGCAGCCCGCCTTGCCCTTCACCGGCAGTCCGGCGGCACGAAACCGCTCCGTCACTCTGGAAGCCTCTGCCTCGGCCGCCGGCCCCGATCCGGCTGGCACGAGCAGCGTGAAGCGAGCGCCGTGCGTCTCCGCGCGGTGCCGCAACTCCGCCGTCAAGGCTGATGACGGCTCGCTCGAGGGAGTGAGAACGAGAACGTGAACACCCAGGTGGCGGTTGGACGCAAATTGTGCGCCCGAGCTGCCTACGCCGACCGGACTGCCATGGTGGAGAGAGGAGGACCGATACATCGCGAGCATTGTCGAAAAAAGGCCGCGATTCCGGCATGGCCCTGCGTCCAAATTGGTGCCACCGCCTTTCTCCGCTTGGGCGGCGGACGGCCAGCACGCGACACCCTCGGCGCGTTGGCGGGCGTCGCGCTCCCTCGTGTCAGTGCGATTTCCGCGACCCGCAACGGCCAGCAGGATCCGCACCGCGGCGTTCTGGCTTAGCCTTCTCGGTCCGACGCGCGCGCCTCCCGCGCGCGCAAGAATTCACGCATGCGAGCCTTCAAACCGGGTGGAGCGTGCGCTCGTGCCGCGACTCCGGCGCTGGTGGTCGTGGCTGCCGCGTCGCTCGTAGCGGCCTGCGGCGGCGGCAGCGGCGCGCCCCCTCGCGGCGGCGGTAAGCCAGCGACCTCGCTCGCTGCGCAAGGCAGGCGGCTCTACACGAGTCAGGGTTGCGAGGACTGCCATTCACTAAACGGCAGTCCGGACACGGGGCCGTCGTGGAAGGGTCTTTACGAAAGCAGCGTCCACCTCACGAGCGGCCGCACCGTGACCGCGACAGCGGCGTACCTGACCAAGCACATCGTCGATCCTGACGCGATGACGGTCAGCGGCTACCCGGGTGATGTGATGGCCGAGGCGATCCGGGGCGACCAACTGGGGAGCAAGCCAGCCGACGTGCGCGCACTCGTGTCATTCATCAAGAGCTTGAAATAGCAGTGTCGGGCGCGCTGGTCAGCGGCTCACGAGCATGGCGCGAGGGGTGATGTGCGGCGGCGGCGCCAATCGCATCAGCGCGTAGCGGGCTGCTCTAGAGTCGCGAGCATGCTCCGCTGTCGCATCGCCGTGGCAGCAGTGGCGGCGCTGTTCGCGCTGCCTGCCGCCGCGGGCGCGAAACAGGTCTCGCAGACCGTCAGCGGGCAGGTCGACGCGACCAACGTTCACTACCGCTCGACGCTCGTCCGCGAGTCACCGGTGCTCCGCGGTGTCAGCTGGCGTGTCATCGATCTCAATGACCAGGTCGAGCTGATCAACCACAGCAAGCAGACCGTGACCGTCTTCGGATACGCGGGCCATCAGCCGTACCTGCGGATCCTCGCCAGCGGCAGCGTTGAGTTGAACGAGAACTCGCCCGCCTACTATCAGAACCAGAGCTTCTTCGCCGGCGGTGTGACCCCGCCGGCCAACGCCACCTCGAGCGCGCCCGCGGACTGGGTCACGGTCGCGAAGACGGGTGCGTTTACCTGGCACGATCATCGGATTCACTTTTTCTCGACGGCCGTGCCCTACGACGTGCACAACGTCGACAAGACCACGCTGGTCTTCCACTGGAATATTCCGATCCAGGTCGGAGCGACTCCCGGGGCTCTCTACGGCAAGCTCGTCTGGATCGGCGAGAAGCCGTTCACAGTGCCGATCGCCGCGATCATCGCCTTCGTTGTGATTCTTATCGCTAGTGTTGCGTTCGTGGTCGTCGTTCGCAGACGCCGCTCAGGGGGCATCGGCGCATCGGCTAGCCCGTCGCGGGAGGCCTGGTGACGCGCCGCAAGCGGCTCGCCGGGATCGCGCTACTCGCGCTCGTGGTGGCCTGGG
>DATAJI010000431.1:0-23246 GCA_036262195.1 Solirubrobacteraceae bacterium | reverse complement strand
CGAGGCCGCGATGATCGCCGCCCCCGTCGTGTTGGGTGCGTCGGTCTCGAAGTCGAGCATGCCGAAGTAGCCGCCCGCCCCGGAAACATTGCTGTCGCTGCCGACCAGCGCGAAGACGTCGAAGCTCTGCACGCCGCAGTCGCCGTGTGCCAGCGCGTCGCCGGTGAGCGAGAGCGTGGCGGCGCGTGCCGCGTCGCTGACCGGCCCGTCGTAGGCGAAGGCGGCGCCGGGGCCAGACGCCGCATCGGGCAGTCCGACCTCATCCTCGTAGATCGGCAAGCTCGGGTCGCCCGCACTCGCGAGCGTCGCGCGCAGCTCCTCGGTGAGCAGGACGATGCCGAACGCGTCCGGGGCGTAGGGATGGAAGGCGACGCCCTCGATCGAACCCTTGACGCCGAGCTTGTACAGCGTGCTGACGTAGCTCTGAAAGCTCTGCCAGCCGACGCTTGCGAGAACCTGCGCGCTCGGATCGACCGCGTGGATGGCTGCGCTCGCAGCCACGAGCACCTTCGCGTATTCGGTGGGGTCTGCGCTGCCCGACCAGAAGTTTGCCGAGTTCGCCTCGTTCCAGACCTCGAAGTCGACCACCGGCAGGTAGGGCAGCTGTGGGTTCTGCTGCCAAAACGTGCCACCTTCGCCGTAACGGGCAGCAAACGCGGCAGCAAACGCGCCGTAGTCGTCGTAATGCGCCGGAACCATCTGCGTACCACTGCCGGCGGCCCAGCTCGGCGGCAGGTCGATGACGGCCAGCATCCGCAGCCCGTGCGCGGCGAGCGACCCGACGATCTGATCGAGCGAATGAGCGGGATCGCCGGGGTTAGCCCAGGTGTAGGTGTGCTGGGCGGCTACGGGTGCGTTCGGTTCGGCCCATGACCAGGCTGCGTCCATGCGCGCCGTCTGCAGTCCACCGGCCGCCATCGTGGCGAAGAGCCCGCTCCAATCCGCCTGGGGGACGAACGACGCCTCGAACAGGGGCTGGATGTTCGCGCCGTAATAATCCGTGGGAGGCAGCGCCGCAGCGCTCCGCGGGATTGTTATGCAAACCAGCCAGCACAGCGCCGAAAGGGCGACCGCGCCTCGCCACCGCCTGGTGCGAAGGCGCGGAAGAGTCGTCGTCACACGCATCGAACGACTGTACGTAATGCGTCCTCCGGTCCCGACACAAAGGCCCTCTCAGCGCGAGGCCGCGGCGGCAAGCGCAAGCGGCCTTCGCCGGTTTGCGTTCGGCACGGCGCCGAGCGCGCAAGGTTGATCTGGGCGGGTAGAGCGGCGTCGGCTCAGAGCCACTCGCCGGCGAGTGCGGCGTCGGCGTCGAGCTCGACCGGCTCGAGATCCTCCAGCCGGTCGAGGCCTGCGAGGCTCGGGAACAGCCGCGTCCAGGCGAGCGCGATGAGGATCGTCGCGACTCCGCCATAGATCACGGCCGGGATCGCGCCGAGCAGCGCCGCCGCGGTACCCGACTCGAAGGCGCCGAGCTGGTTCGAGGCGCCGATGAACACCGACTCAACAGCGCCGACACGTCCGCGCACCCAGTCTGGTGTCGCGAACGTCACGGCGTTGGTGCGGATGTTGACGCTGAACATGTCGAAGGCACCGCTGGCGAGCAGCGCTGCGGCTGAGAGCAGGAAGATCCGCGAGACGCCGAACACGATGATGCTCGCGCCGAACCCGCAGACGCAGGCGATCAGGATCGGCCCGGCGCGCGAGGGAAGCGGATGGCGGACGAGCACGACACCGGCCATGACCGCACCGATAGCGGGTGCGCTTCGCAGCACGCCTAGCCCGGCGGGGCCTACGTGCAAGACGGCTTGCGCAAAGACCGGGAGCAGTGCGACAGCGCCGCCGAAGAGGACGGCGAACAGGTCGAGCGTGATCGCGCCGAGCAGGATCGGCGCCCGCTGGATGAACCTGACGCCGGCAAGCAGTGTCGCCGTCGTCAGCGGCTCGGCTGGCGGTGTGTCGGGGCGCGGGCGGACGCGCAGCGGCAGCATGCAGATGGCGCCGGCCAGGAACAGGGTCAGCGCGGTCGCGTAGACCAACTCGGGGCTGATCGCGAACAGCAGGCCGCCGATTGCCGGACCCCCGACCATCGCGGCTTGGCCTACGACGGACCGAATCGTCATTGCGCTGCCCATCAGCTCGTGCTCCACGAGCATCGGCGGCAGCGAGCGGCTGGCGGGAAAGGAGATCGCCGTCGCGACTCCGTTCGCGGTGGCAAGCGCCAGGAACGGCCAGAGCCGGTGCGCTCCGTCGGCGCTCACGACGATCAACGCAGCGGCGACGGCGACCAGCAGGCCGAGGGCGAGCAGCATCACGACGCGCCGTGAGACGGCGTCAGAGAGCTGACCGGCGGGGATCGCGAGCAGCAGCACCGGCGCGAACTCCAGCAGTCCGATCAGGCCGAGGTCGAAGGCCTGATGGTTGACGTCGTAGACCTGCCAGCCGATCGCGACGGCGATCATCTGACTGGCGAGACCCATCGCAAGCACGACGATCACGAACAGCCCAAAATCGCGCCGCTGGATCGCCGGTGGCAACCGGCTGCGCAGTGAGCTCAGTCCCATCCGGCCGATTCTCCCAGCCGGCGGTCCGCGACCCACGGGCTACGGTCACCACGCCGACAGCCGGCACGCTGCAGAGTTGAGCCAGCGAGGGCGGCCGGCGAAGCCGGCCGCAGCGGCCGCTAGACCAGAATCTCGCTGCGCAGGCGGCCCGCGGCGGCGACTGCGTCGCTGCGCGAATGCACGCCGAGCTTGCGCAAGATTCGCTTCACGTGGCTGTTGACCGTCTCGGTCGAGAGGAAGAGGTCGTCAGCGATCGTGCGCGTGCTCGATCCTGAGCAGATCAGGTCGAGGATCTCCCACTCTCGGTCGGTCAGCGGGCTCTTGACGGGGCGGATGCCGTAGCCGTCCTCCGGCGTCCGGCGCAGGCGATCGACGAGATGGCAGGTCATCTCACGCGAGATGACGGACTCGCCGGCGGCGACGAGCCGCAGTGAGTGGGCGATTGCCGCGAGCCCGGCGCCCTTGTCGATAAAGCCGCTCGCGCCGGCGCGAACCGCGCTCGTCTCGAGCTCGAGCTCGCGCGCGGCCGACAGTAGGACCACGCGAATCTCGGGAGCGGCAGAGGTGATCCGGTGCGTCGTGGTGACCGCGTCCATTCCCGGAACGGCCGTGGCGATGACAACCAGCGCCGGGCGGTAGTGAAGTGCGAGCTCGATGCCCTCGACCGAGCTCTCGGCCTGGGCCATCACGATGAAGCGACCGTCGCGTCGCAGGGCATCGGACATCGCGTGACGCGAGATCGCGTCAGGGTCGATCAGGATCAGCCGCGTACGGTCGCCGGCGTCGAGTGCATTCCGCTCGCTGGAGCGCTCGCCGTTGGCAACGTCTGTGTTGGGCACGTCCAGTGCAAGTTCGATCATCGTCGTCGCAGTGTGGGGATCTCTCCCCTCCCGGTCAAGCAAAAAAGCCCCCGTTGGACGCGTGTACTACCAATCGGCCACCGCCGCCGTTTCGGCCGTTTTGCCAGCAAATGCGGCAGATACTGGGTATGCGCCGTGCCTCGCCCAAGTTGTTCGATGCTCTCCCGGCGGCCCGCGGCCACCAAACTGGACGTCTGTACGAGGAGACCCCCAACTGCGACACGTCCTCCCCAATCCATAACTTGAGCTGTGGGCGTGAATGCCCGATAGGGCGTGAAAGAGGCACACCGCTGATGTCCGAAGAGAACATTCAGAACGTAGAGGAAGCGCTCGTCGAGCTCGCACGCGACGTGCTCGTCGACCTCTACCACGCGCTGTCGGGTTGCACACCGAAGGCCGTTCGCGTCTACGGCGAGGGCGACGCGCTGCTGCTGTTGCTGCGATTCGACCCCACGGAGCTCTGGGGCAGCGATGAGCTGCCCTACGAGCCGCTGATCGATGCGACCTTCATGGCGTTTCCGGGCATGATCGCCTCCGCGGTCGCGCGGCGCCTCGGTCACGCTCTCCATCCGGGGAATCTGAGTGTCTCTGCCGAGCGCGGCCTGGCCGTGTTTGCATTCAGCGGCCTCGAGCGCGGGCGGGAGCTGTTCGCGTCGCTGACGCCGTCCCTGGCGTCTGTCGACACGTCGTTCGCGCAGTAGCCGCCGCTCGCACGAGGCGCGCCGCGGCTTTCGCCGGCCCGGCCGAGTTCGGTACGCTCGCGAGGTGAGCATCACGGCACACGACGACGCGACGCTTGTCGTCCCGGCGCTGCGGAGGCGCCGCGGCGGTCGTCCGAGCAGGCGCCTCCTGGCCACGCTCGCCACGCTGGTGATCGCGGGCGGCTTGACGTATCTCGCCGTCCGCGGCGTTCACTGGCACACCGCCTGGGTTGCGGTCGAGCACTGTCACGCCTGGTGGTTCGTTCCTGCGATGGTTGCGTTCGCGGCCCAGACACTGATGCGGGCAATGCGCTGGCGGTCGCTGTTTGCGCACCAGCGCCGGCCGCGCCGCGGTCCCGTGTTCGAGGCGACGATGGTCGGCTACCTGTTCAACAACATCATGCCCGCGCGCGCGGGTGAGGTTGCGCGTGTCGCTGCTCTGACCAAGCGCTCGTCGACCCCGCCGGCGGAGATCGTCGGGACGGTCCTCGTGGAGCGTGTGTACGACGTCTTTGCCGTGCTGCTGATCTTCTTCTGCGCCTCGCCGTGGTTGCCGCACGTATCGTGGATCGGTGCCGCGGCGATTCTCGCGGCGCTCGCCGCGGTCGGCCTCGCCGCGGTGGTCGCGGTCCTCGCGATCTACGGTGAGCGGCCGCTGCAATGGCTGGCGCGCCCGCTGGCGAGACTGCCGCGCCTGTCGGTCGAGCAGATCGAGCACCACGTCGCGCTGCTGGCCAGCGGCCTGTCCGGTTTGCGCGAGCACCGCGTCGCGCTCGAAGCGCTGGCCTGGAGCCTCGCCGCCTGGATGACAACGGCCTTGTGGGCCTGGTTCGTGCTGCTCGCGTTCCACCACCTGGCGTTCAGCGCCGGTGTCCTGGTGACCGTTGCAATCGGCCTCTCGATGATCATTCCCTCGCCGCCGGCGTCGATCGGCGTCTTCGAGGCGGCGGGCGTCCTCGCACTAAATGCGTACGGCGTATCGCGGACGGGTGCGCTGCCGTACGCGATCGTTCTGCACATCCTGAACTTTGTGCCGCTGGTAGGCGGCGGAGCGATCGCGCTGCACTTGGCAACGCGGCGGGCTGCTCGGAGCGCTGGGCGAGCGACCTATAATCCAGCCGACCCCGCCGCTAGGGAGCGCGCTCGTGCAAGAGATGGTCATCTATGGCGTCAGCTTCGATATGGTCGGCAAACAGCCGATCGTGCTGCTGAAGACGGCTGAGGGCAACAAGTTCCTGCCGATCTGGATCGGTCATCCGGAGGCGGCGTCGATCCTGATGAAGCTCCAGGGCGCACAGACCCCGCGCCCGATGACTCACGATCTGCTCTGCGACATGCTCGGCGAGCTCGAGGTCCGCTGCACGCAGGTCGCGGTCACCGAGCTGCGCGAAAACACGTTCTTCGCCTCGATCACGCTCGTCGCCGGCGGTCGAGAGCTCGAGATCGACTCGCGTCCAAGTGACGCGATCGCGCTGGCCGTCCGCTCCGGCGCCCCGATCTTCGCCGCCGACGAGGTGATCGCGGAGTCGGCGATCGAATTCGAGCACGAGGTCGAGGACACCGACGACGTCGTCGAGAAATTCAAGGAGTTCCTCGACCAGGTGACGCCGGAGGACTTCGCGGCCGGCGATAGCTGACCCCGGGGGGCGCATGCGCCCCCCGGCCGATCGGTGCATGCACCGATCGGGGCCTCGGCGCATGCGCCGAGGCCAGCCACACCTACCGTGTCTGGAGCGAGCGCACCCGCGCGGACTCGACGATCCGCTCGACGAGCTCGTCGAAGTCGACGCCGGCGGCGTCCGCGGCCTGTGGCAGGAGGCTGGTCTCGGTCAGGCCGGGGATCGGGTTCAGCTCGAGGATCTGCGGTTCGCCGTCGTGCGCGAGGATCATGTCGACGCGCGCGAAGCCGTAGCAGCCGAGCACGGCGTAGGCGGCGAGCGCGATCTCCTGGGGGCGAGCGGCGAGCGGAGCGTCGAGCTGCGCCGGGCACTGGAACGTGGTGCGGCCGATGTCGTAGCGGGCCGCGAAGTCGTAGAAGTCCTGCTCGCGGGGGATCGCCTCGACGATCGGCAGCGCTTCCGGCTCGCCGCCCGGGCGCTCGAGCACCGAGATTGCCAGCTCGCGTCCTTCGACGTGACGCTCGAGCAGCACCTTGTGGTCGTAGGACAGCGCGGCGACGAGCGCCGCCGGGATGTCAGCCGCGCTGCGCGCGAACTTGATCCCGAGCGATGACCCGTGGGATGCGGGCTTGACGACGAGCGGGAACTCGAGCCGCTGGGCGATCGCGCCGAGCGCGTTGCCCGCACCCAGCTCGCGGAGCGCGGCTTCGCTGAAGGCGACCCAGTCGGGCGTCGGCAGCCCGGCGTCACGCAATACGTGCTTGGCGGTCACCTTGTCCGAGCAGCGCGCGCAGGCCCCGACACCGGAGCCCGTGTAGGGGATCTCGAGCACCTCGAGCAGCTCCTGCACGGTGCCGTCCTCGCCGCCCGGC
This sequence comes from Solirubrobacteraceae bacterium, assembly GCA_036262195.1. GTDB lineage: Bacteria > Actinomycetota > Thermoleophilia > Solirubrobacterales > Solirubrobacteraceae > Palsa-513. The sequence continues at coordinate 16,630 of DATAJI010000431.1, read as the reverse complement.
CCATGCAGCGCGATGAACGCGATCTCGCACGAAGCGTCGCGCAGACGATCGAGCAGGTCGGCGCCGACGTCGATTGCGACGACGTCGTGCCCGAGCCGCTCCAGTGCGTCCTCGACGCGCGCGCCGGAGCTCAGCGAAACGCGCCGCTCGAGTGAGCGACCGCCCTTGAGGACGGCGACGCGCGTCACAGCTCGTGCGAGCGCTTGCGCGGGCGCTCCGCCCGCTGGCGCAGCGAGACGACGGCGGCCATCGACGCGTCGTCGACCGCGACGTCTTGCGGGCGATCCGGGACGCGGTCTCCGGTCAGCGAGCGGTAGAGCGCGACCTGCTCGTTGATGATCTTGCCGATCCGCAGCACGCCCTCGCGGATCCGCTCCTCGCTCGAGCTGGAGAAGTTGAGGCGCATCGAGCTGTGCCCGCGACCGTCGTCGAATGCGGCCTCGCCGGGCACGAACGCGACGTTCTCGCGCAGCGCGCGCGCGAGCAGGTCGGTCGTGTCGATGTACTCGGGCAGCGTCACCCAGATGAACAGCCCGCCGCCCGGATGCGTCCAGCTCGCCTCAGCCGGCAGGTAGGTTGCGAGCGCATCGAGCATCGCGTCGCGCCGGCGGCGGTAGCGATCGCGGACCAGGTCGATGTAGTCGCGCCAGTCGGTGTTCGCGAAGTAGCTGGCGACGAAGTACTGCGTCAGCGAGGACGAGCAGAGATCGGCCGCCTGCTTGCCGAGGTTGATCTTCGCCAGCACCGGACGCGGTGCGACGACCCAGCCGACGCGTATTCCGGGCGAGAGGATCTTCGACATCGTCCCGGTGTAGATCACGAAGTCGCCACCGTCGCGTGAACCGCGCGGAACCTCGAGTGAGCGCAGCGTCGGCAGCGGATCGCCTTCGTAGCGGAGCATGCTGTACGGGTTGTCCTCGAGTACGAGCAGCTCGCGCTCGCGGGCGAGATCGACGAGACGCCGCCGTCGTGGCAGCGACATCGAGACGCCGGCGGGGTTCTGGAAGGTCGGGATCGTGTAGATGAACTTCGGCCGCCGGCCATCTGAGGCGAGCGCGTCGAGGGTCTGCTCGAGCAGGTCGATCTGCATGCCATCGGAGTCCATCTCGATCTGGATCAGCTCCGCCTCGTAGGCGCAGAACGCCGGCACGGCGCCGGGGTAGGTCGGGCCCTCGGCGATGACGATGTCGCCGGGGTCCAGCAGCGTCTTGCAGACGAGGTCGATCGCCTGTTGACCGCCCGTCGTGACGATCACCTCATCCGTGGCGACCGGCATTCCCTCGGCGGCCATCAGCTCGACGATGCATTCCTTCACCGCTTCGAGGCCCTCCGTCGGGCCATATTGGAGCGCCTGCGCGGCCGACGAGCTCGCGACGTCCGCCAGCAGCGATCGCAGCAGCTCGGGCTCGAACAGCGTCGTGTCCGGCAGTCCGCCGGCGAGCGAGATCACCTCTGGGCGCTCGGTGATCACCAGCAGATCGCGCATCGCGGACGAGCGCATCCGGCCCGTGCGCGCGGCGAACAGCGCGCCGTAGCGCTCGAGCTCGTGCGCGGTGGAGCGCGGTGGACGGCGGCGCTTGTCGCCCTCGACGCTCATCGTGCCGTCTGCGCCGCGCACCGCCGCGACCCGGCTTGAGCCTTCACTATCGTCACGGTCGATCCACGGTAGCGCACGATGAGCCCTGCGAACCACTCCTGCGAGACAGCTACCAGCGCCGGCACGCGGCGCGCGGGGGCGCGTGCCCGCGCGGGGAACGCCCGCTGAGCAAGCCCCGCAAGCTCGTGCTGGCCGTGATCGACGGTGCGACGCCAGCGATGGTTGCGCAGACGGTTGCCGCCGGCCGGGCGCCGACGCTGGCGGCGCTGATCGAGCGCGGCTCGTTCGTCAGTGACGCCGTCTCCGTGTTCCCGTCGGTCACGCCGGTCTGCGCGGCGTCGATCGCGACCGGCTTCGGCCAGGACCGACACCACATCCCCGGGATGAACTGGTACCACCGCGACGAGCGACGCTACGTCGAGTACGGCTCGAGCTTCCGCGCGTCGCTGCGCTTTGGACTTGCTCGGCAACTGACCGACACGATCTACAACATGAACGGCGAGCACCTCGCGGCCGACACGCTGACCGTGTTCGAGCAGCTCGACGACGTGGACCTTCGCACCGCCGGCACCACCTATCTGATGTACCGCGGGCGCCACCGCCACGAGCCGGCGCGCGAGACGTTGCTGACGCGGATCGCCGCCCGGTCGCTGGTCCGTCGGTCGGTGCTCGGCCCGCGCGAGCTGTTCTACGCTGACATCTTCGCCAGCCGCGCCACGGGCTGCTACGGCACGCTGGGATTGCCCGGCGTGCGCGACCGCCATGCCGGCTGCGTCGGCGCCTACCTCGTCAAGCACGACCTGTTCGACTTCCTCTTGCTGTCGCTGCCCGACAACGACAACCACTCGCATCGCAACGGGCCCGACGGGCAGATCGACTCGCTGCCCGAGGCCGACCGTCAGCTCGCGCTGATGTTTGCGGCCGGCGGTGGAACCGACCGCTTCCTTGCCGCTCATGCGGTGATCGTGGTCGCCGACCACGCGCACACGCTCGTCGCGCAGTCGATCTCCTTGGTGGCGCATTTCACCGGCCACCTCGATATCCGCCTGCCGACCGATCTGCGAGCGCCGGGGCAGGCGGAGGTCGCGCTCTGCCCGAACTCGCGAGCGGCGATGATCTATGCGCTCGAGCCGCGCGTCCTTGGCGCTGCGATCGATCGCGCGCGCCGCCTCGACGGCGTCGAGCATGTCATCTGGCGCGACGGAGCGGACGCGGTGATCGCCGGCAACGGTGGCGAGCTGCGCTTCGCGCCCGGGACGGACGCCGGCCCGCGCGATCCGCGCGGTCGCCACTGGGACGTCCGCGGCGAGCTCGGCGTGCTGGACGCCCGCGTCGAGGGGTCGGTGATCCACAGCGAGCGCTACCCGGACGCGCTCGGGCGTACCTGGGATGCGCTGAACTGCCCGACCTCGGGTGACATTCTGCTGTCGGCGGCCGGCGGCTACGAGTTCGCCGACTGGGGCGGCGCCAGCCACGTCGGCGGCGGCAGCCACGGATCGCTCGCTGCCGGCGACTCGCTGGCGCCGTTGATCTGCTGCGGTGTCGACGGCGGCGTCGAGCGCGACCAATGGTCGATCAAGGACGTCAAGTCGCTCGTCGCGCGCCACTTCGGTCTGCGGTGGCGCTAGGTGGCAGGTATTAGGAGCTGTTCGATCGCGTCGGCCTTCATCGGCTGCGAGCAGCTGACCAGCACCCCCATCAGCCAGGGGTCCTCCTCGGCGGGCAGCAGCCGTGTCGGCATCTGCGTGACGAGCGAAGCGATCGCGAGCTCGCGATCGAAGCCGAGCACTGCGCCGCGCGCGCCGGTCATGCCGACGTCGGTGATGTAGGCGGTCCCCGCCGGCAGGATGCGCGCGTCGGCCGTCGGCACGTGCGTGTGCGTGCCAAGCACCGCGGTGACGCGGCCGTCGAGGTACCAACCGAGCGCCTCCTTCTCGCTCGTCGCCTCGGCGTGCATGTCGACGAGGATCTGGTCGGCCTTGCCGCGCAGCTCGGCGAGGCCAGCGTCGATCTCGGCGAAGGCCGACCGCCCGGCGCGCATGTAGAGGTTGCCTGACAGGTTCACGACGGCGAGTCGCACGCCGTCCCGCTCGACAACGGTCTGACCGCGCCCCGGCTGGCTGCGCAGGAAGTTCGCCGGCCGCACGATCCGCTCGTGCTCGTCTAGGTAGGCGTAGATCTGCGAGCGACGGTAGGCGTGGTTGCCGAGCGTGATCACGTCGACCCCGGCGCCGAGCAGCTCGTCGGCGATTTTCGGCGTGATGCCGAAGCCGCCGGCGACGTTCTCGGCGTTGACGACCACGAAAGTCGGCGCGTAGCGCTCGATCAGCTGCGGTAGCAGCGACAGCAGCGCCCGCCGACCTGCGGACCCGACGAGATCGCCGCAGAACAGGATTCGCGCGTCCACTCCTCCGAGCGTAGCGGCCATACTGCGCCGATGACGACCGAGGAGCGTGCCGTGGGGGAGCGCGTCGAAGGCGAAGCGCCTGTCCCTTCACCGTCACCGCCCCCACCACTCGTCATCCCGCAGGGCGTCCAGCTCGTGCTGCTGGCCGTTGGGTTGCTGGCGCTGTGGCTCGCCGCCCGCGCGGCGCGCGAGGTGGTGCTCGTCTTCACGGTCGCGTCCCTGATCGCCCTGATCCTGAACCCCTACGTCGATCGCCTGCGCCGGACGGGGCTGCCGCGCGGGGTCGCGATCCCGCTCACCTACCTCTTGCTGTTGGTGGCGCTCGCCGCGATCGGCGTGCTGCTGGCACAGCCGATCTCGAACCAGATCGGCTCCTTCCAGCACACCCTCCCGCACCTCGTGCGCGAGGCCAACAAGCGGCTCGACGCGATCCAGGCCTTTCTCAACCACCATGGCCTTCACATCAAGCTGAAGAAGCAGGGCCAGACCGCGCTGCAGACGCTGAAGGACAAGGTCGTCAAGGGCTCGAGCTCGCTGCTCTCGTTCACCACCAGCCTCCTGACGAGCATCGCCGACGCGGCGATCGCGATCGTGCTGACCTTCGTCGTCTCGGTCTACCTGCTCGTGTACGCGCGTCAGATCGGCGAGCTGGTGCGTCGTCTGCTGCCGCCCGGTGACGGCACGCCGCAGGACGACTACCCGACACGGGTTCAGCGCGCTGTCTCGAGCTACGTCCGCGGCCAGCTCGCATTCAGCGTCGTGATGGGCGCCACCGCCGGCGTGGCGTTGTGGATCTTTGGCGCGATCGGCATCTTTCCCGACGGCCGCACCTATGCTTTTGCCTTCGGCGCGTTCTTTGCCGTGATGGAGCTCGTGCCATTCGTTGGGCCGGTGCTCGGCGCGATCCCGCCAGTCGCCGTCGCCTTGTTCCAGGACCCATTGAGCGCCCTCTGGGTGGTGATCCTGTTCGTCGCGATCCAGCAGCTCGAGGGCCACGTCGTCGCGCCGCAGATCTTCAGTCACGCGCTGCGGATCAACCCCCTGCTGGTGATCCTCGCGCTGTTGTTCGGCGACGCGATCTACGGCCTCGTCGGCGCGCTTGTCGCGTTGCCGGTCGCTGCGGTGCTGCGCGAGACGATCCTCTACCTGCGTCGCCACGTGGTGCTCGAGCCCTGGCACGTCCCGCGAGGCCCAGGATGACGAGTCTCGAGGCGATCGGGCTCTCGAAGCGGTTCGGTGAGCGCGTCGCGGTGCGCGACGTGAGCTTCAGCCTCGGCCGCGGTGAGGTTCTGGCGATCATCGGCCCGAACGGCGCCGGCAAGACGACCCTTCTGTCGATGCTTGCCGGCGGCCTCGAGCCGACCGCTGGCGAGTTGAGGCTTCCGACGCTCGGTGGCGTCGGTTGGGTGCCCCAGCAGACCGCTGTCTACACGAAGCTGTCGGTCGCCGAGAACCTGCGCCTGTTCGCGCGCCTCGAACGGATCGCCGACGCCGACGCCGCCGTCGAGCGGATGCTCGAGCAGACCGGGCTGCGGGCCCGCGCCGCGGACGAGGTCGGTCGACTGTCGGGAGGCAACCGCCAGCGTGTGAACATCGCGATCGGGCTGATCTCGGAGCCCGCCGTGCTGCTGCTCGACGAGCCGAGCGCTGCGCTCGACCCGCGCCAGCGCGCGCGGCTGTGGGACTTCATCAACGATCGCGTGTCGGCAGGTACGAGCGTCGCGTTCGCGACCCATGACATCGCCGAGGCCGAGCGCTACGCCGGGCAGATCCTCGTGCTGGCGGACGGGGAGTTGCTCTTTGCCGGCTCGCCTGCGGGCCTCGGCGCGGCCGAGCACGAGAGCGATCTCGAGCGCGCATTCGTCGCGTTCCTCACGGAGCGCGGTCATTGATCGCGCTGCGCGCTTTGCTCGGGAAGGACCTGCGGATCCTGCGCCGCTCGCCGGCGCTGGTCGCGCTGCTGATCGTCTATCCGGTAGCGATAGCCGTGCTGATCGGCCTCGCCCTCTCGAGCTCGCCCGCGCGGCCGCGCGTCGCGTTCCTCAACGAAATCCCGCCGAGCCAGGCGATCGTCCAGCTCGGCAGCGAGCAGATCGACACGACGCGCTACGAGCACGAGCTGTTTCAGGCGATCCAGCCGGTCCCGGTTGGGAGCGTCGCCCAGGCCGTCGCCGACGTGCGCGACGGCAGCACGATCGCTGCCTTGATCATCCCGCCGCAGCTGCCCGAGGAGCTCGCGAGCGCCGCGCAGACCGCCTACGTGCAGGTGATCTACAACGGCAACGCGATCAACCAGTCGCTTGTCCAGACCGCGATCGAGTCAAAGCTCGCCCAGGCCAACGCGCTCCTCGCCGCCCAGCTCTCGCACGTCGCCGACAGCTACATCGACCTGCTGCTCTCGGGCGGCGCGCTGCACTTCCTCGGCAACACCTACGACGTGCTCGGCCTCGTGCGTGCCCGAACGGCGCTCGCTGCGATCGAGGCTTCGCTGCCGCCATCCTCGCCGCTCCGTCGACGGATCGCGAGGGTCGAGAACTTTGCCCAGATCGCTGTCACGCACTTCAGTGGCTCGAAGCGTGTGATCGGTGCTGTCGCGGCACCGATCGCCGTTCGCCAGCGCGTCGTGAGCGGCCGGCGCACGCCGCTCAACGACTACGCGGTCGCCGTGGCGGTTGCCGTATCGCTGATGTTCGTCTGCATCCTGCTCGCCTCGGGGATGCTCGCGCTCGAGCGCGAGGAGAACACTCTGGGACGGCTCCGCCGCGGGCTCGTCTCCGCCGGCCTCCTGCTGTCCGAGAAGACCATCCTCGCGGCGGTACTCGGCGTCGCGGTCTCGTTCGCGATGCTTTGCGGGATCGGCCTGTTCGTGCCGCTCGGCTGGAGCCGAGCGGCGCTCTGGCTGCTGGCGATGGGCGGCGGTGGACTCGCCTTCGCCGCACTCGGCGTAGCGATCGGCGCGCTCGTCCACGAGGTCCGCGCCGCATCACTGCTCGCGCTGCTCGTCTCGCTTCCGCTCGTGTTCCTCGCACTGGTCCCCAGCGCCTCGGTCTCCGCGGGCCTCTACGACGCGATCCGCGTGATCTCGGCGATCTTCCCCTTCAAGGCCGCGCTCGAGGCGCTCGACGCTGCGATCAACCAATCCCAGCCAAGCCTCGCCATCGCTCTAGCCCACCTCGCGGCGCTGATCGCCGGCTTCGCCGCGCTATCGCGAATCGCTCTGCGCCCGTAGAGGCCGAAATCGGTACCGCGTCGCTGACGCCGCCGACCGCTGCGGCGCGCGCGGAGCTGGCGGCACACGGCTGCGCAGCGCACCCCCGACACAGCCCGGCCCGGCGAAACGGAGCGCTTTGCGCCCCATTTCGACCGCGCTACCATCCACGAGCGATGCCCTTTCCCGACACGCGGCTGCGCCGGCTGCGCCGGACCGCGGCGTTGCGCGGTCTCGTCCGCGAGACGGACCTCAGTCCAGGACATCTCCTGATGCCGCTATTCGTTGCGGCGAGCGGTGGTCCGATCGGACTGATGCCCGGTGTCTCGCGATTCTCGATCTCGGAGACGGTCGCCGAATGCTCTGAGCTCGCGGCGCTTGGCATCCCCGGCGTCGTGCTGTTCGGGATCCCCGACGAGAAGGATGCCGACGGCTCCGCGGCTTGGGACGACGAGGGCATCGTCCAGCTGGCGACCCGTGCGATCAAGGACGCGCACCCCGACCTGCTCGTCGTCACCGATGTCTGCCTCTGCGAGTACACGAGCCACGGCCACTGTGGGGTCCTAGCGAGCGACGGCAGCGTCGACAACGACGCGTCGCTGGAGCTGCTCGCGCGCACCGCTGTCAGCCACGCCCGAGCCGGTGCCGACGTGATCGCTCCCAGCGACATGATGGACGGCCGCGTCGCGGCGATCCGCGCGGAGCTCGACAACGAGGGCTTTGGCGAGCTGCCGATCCTCGCCTACGCTGCCAAGTTCGCCTCGGCCTTCTACGGTCCGTTCCGTGAGGCAGCCGATTCGACCCCGGCGTTCGGTGATCGTCGTGGCTACCAGCTCGACGGCGCGAATCGCCGCGAGGCGCTGCGTGAGGTCGAGCTCGACATCGCAGAGGGCGCCGACATCGTGATGGTCAAGCCGGCACTGCCTTACCTCGACGTGATCGCGGCCGTTCGTGCAATGACGCGCCTGCCCGTTGCGGCCTACAACGTCAGCGGCGAATATGCGATGGTGAAGGCTGCGGCGGCAGCGGGCGCCTTCGACGAGCGCGCGGTAGTTCTCGAGACAATGACCGCGATTCGCCGCGCGGGGGCGGACATCATCATCACCTACCACGCAAAGGATGCTGCGAAGTGGCTCGCGCATTAGACACAGCACCGTCGCCCAAGGTTCGCAGCCGCAAGGACGGCGCGGCCGTCGCGCTCGATGACCTTGATCGCAAGCTCCTCAACCTGATGCAGGGCAGCTTCCCGCTCGACTCGCGACCGTATCGGGCGGTCGCCGCGCTGGCCGGCATCACTGAAGAGCAGGTGCTCGGCCGAGTCCAGCGACTTCTGAAGGAGCGCATCATCAGGCAGGTGACGCCGATCTATGACACGCGCGCGCTCGGCTACGGCTCGATGCTCGTCGCCGCCAAGGTCGACCCGGAGCATCCCTGGCGCGCCGCCGAGCTCATCAACGCCCACCCCGGTGTGTCGCACAACTACCTGCGCAACCACGAATTCAACATGTGGTTCACGATCGCCGTCGAGCGCGACTCGCGCCTCGGCCTCGACGGCACGCTTGACGTCCTTGCGCAGCAGACCGGCGCTGAATCGATCCGTCAGCTGCCTACGCTCAAGCTGTTCAAGATCCGCATGGACCTCGAGATGGAAGGCGACACCAAGGCCCTCGCCTCTGCCGGGGAGGAGCGGCCGCCGGCGCCGCTCGAGGCGATTGACTACGACGAGCGCGACATTGCCGTGATCCGCGCGACGCAGGGCAATATGCCGGTCGTTTCCGAGCCCTACGCAGCGGCCGCCGCGGAGCTCGGGATTAACGTGGACTCGCTGCTCGAGCGGATGGCGGGAATGCGCGAACGCGGCCTCCTGCGCCGCGTCGCGGCGATCCTCTATCACCGGCGGGCCGGGTTCTCGGCCAATGGCATGGGCGTCTGGCAGGTGCCGGCGGAGCGGATCGCGGAGCTCGGCCCGCGAATGGCCTCGTTCCGCGGCATCTCGCACTGCTACCAGCGACCGACGTACGCGGACTGGCCCTATTCGGTGTTCACGATGGCACACGGCCGCTCGAAGGAGGAGTGTGACGCGGTGCTCGATGCGATCGCCCTCGACACGGCCATCGACGAGCGCGCGACGCTCTACTCCTCGACCGAGTTCAAGAAGGTCCGCCTGCTCTATTTCACCGACGACTTCAAGCGCTGGGAAGACGAGCACGCCTGAGCACGGCGACGGAGCCGTGCTCACAAGGCAGTCTGCGCGGTTCTTGAACTAGCTCCTGCCCAGGTCGGCGAGGCCGGGCGGGCGAAGGTCGAGCCGGCGAGCTTCTGGACTATGGTGCGGCGGGTGGTTGCGGAGCTGAACGACGCGCGGTCGGCCGCTCTTTACGAGCGGGCGCGCCAGGTGCTGGTGGGCGGAGTGAACTCGCCGGTCCGCGCGATGCGCGCAATTGGCCGCGATCCGCTGTTCATCGATCACGCTGCCGGAGCGGAGATCGTCGATGTCGACGCCAACAGCTACATCGACTACGTCTGCTCGTGGGGGCCGCTGATCGCCGGGCACGCCGAGCCGAGCGTCGTCGCGGCGATTGCGCAGGCGGCTGCGCGCGGTACGAGCTATGGCGCGCCGACCGAGGGCGAGGTGCTTTTGGCCGAGGAGGTAGCGAAGCGGATGCCTGGGGCCGAGGTTCTGCGGATGACCTCATCGGGAACGGAGGCGACAATGACCGCGCTGCGCTTGGCCCGCGCCTACACCGGTCGCGATGTTGTGGTCAAGTTCGCCGGCGCCTACCACGGCCACTCCGACGGCCTGCTCGCGCAGGCCGGGTCAGGTCTCGCGACGCAAGCGATCCCGGCGAGCCCTGGCGTACCGCCCGGCGCGGCGGCGGCGACCGTCGTCGTGCCCTGGAACGACCGCGACGCCCTGATCGCGGCCAGCGAACGTGACGACCTGGCGGCGATCATCGCCGAGCCATGCCCGGCGAACATGGGCCTGATCCCGCCCGAGCCCGGCTTCCTCGAGCTACTGGCGGAGCGCGCCGGTGCCGCTGGAGCGTTGCTGGTCTTCGACGAGGTGATCAGCGGCTTTCGAGTTGCCCGCGCCGGCGCGGGGGCGCGCGCCGGTGTCCGCGCCGACCTTCTCGTGCTCGGCAAGATCATCGGTGGTGGCCTGCCCGCGGCGGCGCTCGCCGGCCGGCGTGAGCTGATGGAGCTGCTCGCGCCGGCGGGGGACGTTTACCAGGCGGGAACGCTTTCTGGCAATCCGCTGGCGGTAGCCGCCGGCCTCGCTACGCTCGCCCTGCTCGACGAGGACGCATACGCCAAGCTCGCCAAGACCACCGAGGAGCTGGCGCAGGGGCTGCGTCAGGCCGCTCGCGGATTGCCTGTGAGCGTCGTGTCCACTACCGGCCTTCTGACCGTCTTCTTCGCTGCCACAGCCCCACGCAACTTCCGCGAAGCCCAAGCCTGCGACACGGACCGCTATGGCCGCTTCTGCCGCGAGCTGCTGGCTCGAGGCATCTATGCGCCGCCGTCACAGTTCGAGGCCTGGTTCCCGTCGCTCGCGCATCATGAGGATCACCTCGAGCGGACACTCGACGCCGCTCGCGCCGCGTTTGCCGCCGCTGGCGAGGGTTTGTGAACGTTCTCGGACGCCTGCGGGAGGTGTTGCTCGAGGAAGGCGAGCCGCTCGCGGCGACGCTGCGTGCCAAGCCGCCGGACGTGACTGGCGATATCGGGGCGCTCGCGGCGAGCGGCCCACGCGCCGCAGCCGATCGCGCCGGGTACGAGTTGCTCGTCGAAGCCATCTATGAGGGCTACCGGCTGCATTACGCTACGGCGCGCCTGATCGACACGAGCGACCCAAACCTGGCGCTGCTCGCGGGAGATCGCCTCTACGCGCTTGGCCTCGAACGACTCGTCGCGCTCGGCGACCTCGAGGCGGTACGCGAGCTCGCCGACGTCATCACCTTGTGCGCGCTGCTGTCCGCGCGCGGTGACGCTGACTCGTGCGAAGCTCTATGGCTCGCCTGCGCGCGCGCCGTCGGATACGGAACGAGCGACGAGTACGAACGCGTCAAAGCACTGTTGCGCGTCGGTGATCCGGCAGGGGGGTTGGCGCTGGCGGCGTTGATCGCCCCGCACGCTTTGGCTTGACGATATTGTTCGGCCCCGCCCAGCCCGGCAGGAGATTCGTTTGGCACAAGCCCGCAGGCAACCGAAGTCGAAGTACACGATCGACCGGGGCATCCCCGGAGCGTTTGAAGGCGAAACCGTCACCCGTCGCCGCTTCATGACGGGCACGGTTCACGGCGCCGGAATGCTGATGACTGCAGGCTTCACGCTGCCCGCGGTCGCCTTCGCGTTGGGGCCGATCTTTCACAATTACACGCTCGGCTGGCAGACCGTCGGCCACCCCCAGGACTTTCCCGACAACAACTACATCCCGATCGTGATCACGACCGCCCCGGGGATCGGCGAGGCGGGCAAGAGCACCGTCTATATCCGCGGGCGCGACCCCAAGGTCGACAAGCTGCCGCTCAGCAAGTACAACCGCTGGGTAGCGATAACCTCGCGCTGCTCTCACCTCGGCTGTTCGGTGCTCTGGGTCGAGGCCTCCGAGCGCTTCGTCTGTCCTTGCCACGGCTCGGTCTTCGACGCCGAGGGAGTCCGCGTCAGCGGCCCTGCGCCGCGACCGCTGGACCGCTTTTACACGCGTCTCTTCGAGGGTCAGGTGCAGGTCGGGCCGCGTTACAGCGTGAACAACGAGCTCCGCCCCTTCTCGCCGCGCGACCCCGGCGAGCCGCTCGATGGCATCGGCCAGTACGCCTATCCGTCGCGCCCCTCGGTGAGAAAGCTGCCCGGCAATGTCTAGGGTACCTCTGCGTCGCCCGCGCTCGCGCAAGCTGCCGTTGCCGCTGCCGCCGATCCCGCCCAAGCTCCAGCCGCCGCCGCCTCCTCCGGGAACGCAGCGCGGGCGCCCGCACACTCCGCTCGAGCAGGCCGCCGAGGCCGGCAAGTCCGTCGTCGACTGGGTCGATGAGCGCACGTCGCTGTCGGGTGCCGCGCGATGGCTGATGTTCCGCAAGGTGCCCAAGGGCACCAACTGGTTCTACACGCTCGGCTCGGCGACCATGATCGCCTTCCTCTCGCAGGCGGTGACCGGCGTCTTCCTCGCGATGTACTACCGCCCCGACGCCGCCGGCGGCGCTTATGAGTCGATCCGCTACATCTCGACCAGCGTCTTCCTCGGCAACTTCGTCCGCGGCATGCACCGCTGGGGGGCGACGGTGATGGTCGTGCTGATCTTCCTGCACATGGCGCGAACCTTTATCTGGGGCGCTTACAAGTACCCGCGCGAGCTCAACTGGGTGATCGGCGTAGTCCTGCTGATCCTGACGATGGTGATGGGCTTCACCGGCTACCTGCTGCCGTTCGATGAGCGCTCCTACTGGGCGACGATCGTCGGCGTCAACATCAATGGGACCGGGCCGATCATCGGGCCCTACCTCTCCGACTTCCTGCGCGGCGGCCCCGAGTTCAACGCGACGACGTTGTCGCGCTTCTATGCGATCCACATGCTCGTCGTGCCTGGAGCGATCGCTGCGCTGGTCGGCGTGCACCTCTACCTCGTCACCAAGCTCGGCACGACCGCACCGCCGTGGCTCAAGGCCAAGGTTGACGCGCCCGAGCTGGTCGAGGAGGCCGTGTGAACCAGCAGGAGAAGGAGGAGTACCTCCGCGAGTACGCGATCCTGAAGTCTCAGGGGAAGCCGTTCTTCCCCTACGCGGTCGCCAAGGACTCGTTGATGGGCTGCGTCGTGATCGCGGTGATCATCGTGATGTCGTTGCTCTTCGGCGCCCAGATGGGGCCGAAGGCGAGCGGTGCGTCGACGACCTACGTGCCGCGCCCGGATTGGTATTTCTTCTTCCTCTTTCAGCTGCTGCGCGTCATTCATCCGCCCGGATTCCTTGGCGCCGCAACACTCGGCATCCCGACGCTCGGCATGGTCCTGCTGTTCTTGCTTCCGTTCTACGACCGCAGCGCGGAGCGCCGGCCGTGGCGGCGCCCGGTTGCAATGGCAACGCTCGTCTTTGTGATCGTCGCGATGGCGATCCTCACGTTCCGCGGCGCTAACGTCGGCGCGCCGACTGTTGACTCGATCGCGACTCCGACGGCGGTGACAGCTGCCGGACATGCTGCCGTCGCTGAGTTCAATGCCGGTCGTATCGCGGTTGCAACCGCGGGTTGCGAAGCCTGTCACACGATCGGCGTCGACGGGAACCCCGGCCCTGGTCCGAACCTGACTCACATCGGCTCGCGTATTCCGTTCCAGGGGATCGAACGGACGCTGGTCAACCCCACGGCGCCGATGCCTTCGTTCAAGTACATGAATGCGAAGGAGTTCACGGCGATCACGACCTTCCTCTCAGATCTGAAGTAGTGGGCGAGCAGGGACCCGGCACGCTCGAGCCGGGCCAGGTGCGCGCGATGTTCGATCGGATCGCGGGCCTGTACGACCCGATGAACACGCTGATGACGGCGGGCATGCATCACCGCTGGCGCGCGCGGGCCGTCAAGCTCGCTGCGGTCGGCCCGGGCAGTCGCGTGCTCGACGTCGCGACCGGAACCGGCGACCTCGCGGCGGGCCTCGTCGGTGCTGTGATGCCGGGCGGCACGGTCGTCGGCTGCGACTTCTCAGAGCAGATGCTGGCCCGCGCCCGCGCCAAGGTTCCGCTCGCCACCTTCGATCTCGCGGACGCCCTGGAGCTGCCTTACGCAGACGACGAGTTCGACGCGGCGACCGTTGGCTTCGGCGCCCGGAACTTCGCTGATCTCAATCGCGGCGTCGCCGAGATGGTCCGCGTCGTGCGTCCCGGCGGGCGCGTCGTGATCCTCGAGATCACCCAGCCAACCCGCGAGCCGCTGGCGAGCTTCTACCGCGCCTGGTTCGACCGTCTAGTGCCGGCACTGGGCAAGCTCGCCGGCGACAGCGCTGCCTACAGCTACCTGCCAAGCTCGGTTCGCCGGTTCCCGCCGCCCGCCGAGCTGGCTGCGGCGATGGAGCGCTCCGGGTTGCGTCAGATTCGCTACATCCTCACCGCCGGAGGCATCATCGCGCTGCATGTCGGCGTGGTCTCGTGAATGAGCCGCTCGCTGAGCCGTTCGATGCGATCCTCGAGCTCGCCGGCGACCCACTACGCGAGGCGATGGCAAGCGTCGAGCAGCGCTTGCACGAGATCGCCGGCATTGAGCTCCACGCGCTGTACACGATCGAGGCCGGCGGCAAGCGTTTGCGTCCGCTCCTCGTCTTCGTGGCCGGTCTCGGCAGTGGCGCCGACACTGCGCTCTGCCGTGCGGCCGCGGCAGTCGAGCTGATCCACTCCGCGACTCTCGTTCACGACGACGTCCTCGACGACGCCCCGCTGCGCCGCGGTCGCGTGACGATCTACGCTGCCGCTGGTCGCGGCGCAGCGACCTCAACCGGGGATTTGCTCTTCTCGAGCGCCTTCGGCGAGCTTGCCCGTAATGAAAGCATCGCCCAACTCACAGCGCTGTCAGCCGCCTCATCGGCGTTGGCTCGTGGCGAGCTGATGCAGCGCGCGGACGCCTGGCGCGCGGACGTTACGCTCGATCGCTACCTCGAACGCTGCGAGCTCAAGACCGCGAGGCTCTTCGCGGCGGCCTGCGAGCTTGGCGCGCTAGCCGGTGACGGGCCGCCGCTGGCTCCCTTTGGTCGCGCTGTCGGTCTTGCCTTCCAGATCCTCGACGATGTGCTCGACATCACCGGCCCAGCCGAGCGCACCGGCAAGCGGCCCGGCGCCGATCTACTCGATGGCACCGTCACTCTGCCACTGATCCTCGCCCGTAAGCGCTCACCGGAGCTCGCCGCGCTCGACCTGCGCGACATCTCCGGGCCCGACGAGGCGCACCGGATCTGCAAGCTGATCGAGGCGACGGGCGCCGCCGAACAGGCCCGCCAGGACGCACTCGAGCTGGTGGCGTCGAGCAAGCGCGCTCTGCCTGACGGCTCTCCCCAACAGCGCCGCGCACTCGAGCTACTGGCCGACGGCTTGGTGGAGCGCTTCGCTTAGGCTCGCCGGCTCGGCCTTTGGCCGCCCGGCCTCGCCAGCCTGCGGGGCCGTCGTTGGTCGCGACCGGGTTGACTCCTGTGCATGTCGTCAGCGGCTTGCGCTTCAGGCGTGCCTAGCGGCCGCGACGAGCTGTGGCCGCTGCGGCGGCGACAGCTCGGGCGTCCGGGCCCACCACTCAGGCGAGGCCGGTCGGCCAAGGCCGAGCCGGCGAGCCCCTCTAAAAGTCAAACGGGACGATGAGGTCGGACTCGAGTGCTTGCGCGAAGCTCTCGATGTCGGCCTCCATGCAGGCGCGCGAGACGCGGGCCAGCGTGCTCTGGAGCTTGCGCATCCCGCGATCGAGCTCGCGGTCGAATCGATCCACGGCTTCCTGGCTGAACACGCCGGTGCCGATCCACTCACAGTTCGGGCAGCGCAAGGTCACGCGCCAATGCGAGCGGCCGACCAGATCCCAATCGAGTGGCTGGACGAACGGGCAGTCGCAGCCGCCACAGCGCCAAAGCGCTGGGTCGCCGCCGATGCCCTCCTCGTTGCGTTGCCGCGGCCTGTTGCGCGGCTCGCGCTGCGCCAGATCACGCGCTGCCTGATCGGGATCGTCGTGTTCGGTCTCACGCGCCATTTGTTCGCGATATCGACCGGCGTACGCAAAGCCTTGAGGACCGATGCCCCCGGCGGTCGAGCACGCAACGCGACACCCATGCTGATTTCAAGCTCTACGCTGTGACGGAATGGCAAAGGCGCTCCGGCCGGTGAACCACGATTCGCGTCTCAGCCTGGTCGAGCACCTGGATGAGCTGCGTACTCGTCTGATCGTCTCGATCGGGGCGCTGATCGTCGCGTTTGGCGTCTGCTTCTGGCAGAACCACAGGTTGCTCGACCTGCTCGAGCGGCCGATCCACAAGGTACTCGCGAGTCAGGCCAAGAAGGGCGAGGGACTTGAGGGTGAGGCGACACAGGGGGGCAGGGCGCTCCACGCGGTCGCGCGTGACCTCTCGAACTTCGCGAAGCAGCTCGCCCAACCCGGTAGTGGCGTCAGCCCCGGTGTACGCCATGCGGCTGGCGCGCTCGTGCCCGAACTGCACCGGGCCGTCACACAGATCCACCCCGGAAGCGGCTCGCAGCTCACGACGCTCGGTGTCGGCGAGCCGTTCACGATGACCGTCACGGTCTGCGCGTACTTCGCGGTTCTCCTCGCCATGCCGGTTCTCCTGTTCCAGCTCTACGCATTCGTCCTACCGGCGTTCAGCCCGCGCGAGCGCGCGGTGGCGATGCCGGTGCTGCTCGCGGTCCCGGGACTGGCGAGAAGCTCGCCACGCTAAGCGTCGGTGAGCCGT
>DATAJI010000430.1:0-9413 GCA_036262195.1 Solirubrobacteraceae bacterium | reverse complement strand
CGCGAGCGCGACGTCTTCGCGGAGTCGCTGCGCCGGCGCGCCGGCGCGCCGCGGTGGAGCTTCTATGAAGGGCCGCCGACGGCGAACGGACCGCCGGGAGCGCACCACGTGATCGCGCGAGTCTTCAAGGACGTGTACCCGCGCTACAAGACGATGAGCGGCTACCTGGTTGAGCGCAAGGGCGGCTGGGACTGCCACGGGCTGCCGGTCGAGATCGCCGTCGAGCGCGAGCTCGGCATCACTGAGAAGGACGAGATCGAGGCTTTCGGCATCGCCGAATTCAACAACCGCTGCCGCGAGTCGGTGTTCGAATTCCTCGCTGAGTGGAACCGCTCGACCGAGCGGATCGGCTTCTGGCTCGACCTCGAGCACGCCTACCGCACGCTCGACCCGGACTACATCGAATCGGTGTGGTGGGCGCTCGAGCAGATCTACGCCAAGGGCCTGCTCTACGAGGGTCACAAAGTCGTCCCCTACTGCCCGCGCTGCGGCACGGCGCTGTCGTCGCACGAGGTCGCGCTTGGCTATGAGGACGTCGTCGACCGCACGGTCTACGTGAAGCTCCAGCTGCTGGGAAGCGAGGACAAGCTCGTGGTCTGGACGACGACGCCGTGGACGCTGCCCGGGAACGTCGCGGCAGCGGTCGGGCTGGACATCCAATACGTCCGGGTCCGCGTCGGCGACGAGGTCTTGGTGGTCGCGGAGGCGCGCGCGGAAGCGCTGTTTGGAGCCGGCGTAGAGGTGCTTGAACGCCTCCATGGCGCTGAGCTGGTGGGTCGCCGCTACCACGGCCCGATATTCGCTGCGAGTGACCGTGAAGCGGGCGGGCTGCCGGTGATCGGCGGCGATTTCGTGACGACGGCGGACGGCACGGGCATCGTCCACATCGCGCCAGCGTTCGGCCAGGACGACTACGACGCCGCGCGCGCCGCTGACCTGCTCGATCCGATGAACCCGCAAAGCGTCTACAACCCAGTCAAGGCCGACGGCACCTACGATGAGCGCGTCAGCGGCTACGAGGGTCGGCACGTCAAGGATCCGCAACTGGCGGCGGACCTGACTGGCGAGCTGCGCGAGCGCGGGCTGCTGTTGCGCGAGGAGGACTACGAGCACTCTTACCCGCACTGCTGGCGCTGCGGCACCCCGCTGATCTACTACGCCAAGCGCTCCTGGTACATCGCGACATCGCGGCTGCGCGATCGGATGCTCGCCGCGAACGAGACGGTCAACTGGCACCCGGCCCACATCAAGCACGGCCGCTTCGGCGACTGGCTCGCGAACAACGTCGACTGGGCGCTGTCGCGCGAGCGCTACTGGGGTACGCCGCTGCCGATCTGGCGCTGCGGGAACGGGCACCTCGCCTGCATCGGCTCGTTCGCTGAGCTCGAGCGGCGCAGCGGCGAGACGCTGCTCGACCCGCACCGCCCCTACGTCGATGACCTGAGCTTCCCCTGCGAGGAGTGCGGCGAGGAGATGCGCCGCGTTCCGGAGGTCATCGACGTCTGGTTCGACTCCGGCTCGATGCCGTTCGCACAGCACCACGCGCCGTTCGAGAACGAGGGGCGCTTCGAGCAGTCGTTTCCCGCCGATTTCATCTGCGAGGCGCTCGACCAGACGCGCGGCTGGTTCTACTCGCTGCTCGCGATCTCGACGTTGCTGCGCGACGAGGCGCCGTACCGCAACGTCGTCTGCCTCGGCTTGCTGCTTGACGCCGAGGGGCAGAAGATGTCGAAGTCGCGCGGGAACGTCGTGGCTCCGGACGAGATCATCGACCGCTACGGAGCCGACGCCTGGCGCTGGTACTTCCTCGCTTCGAAGCAGCCATGGGACAGCACCAAATTCTCGCCTGAGGCAGTCGGCGAGGTCGTGCGGCTGTTCCTGCGCCAGCTGTGGAGCGTCTACGGATTCTTCGTGCTCTACGCAAACGCAGCCGAGGGCGCTGGGGCCGGCGTCGGGGGCGATGGCGCCCTCGACAGCTGGCTCGCGTCCCGGGTCGAGGCGACGACGCAGGCCGTGCGCGACGGCCTCGACGGCTATGACGCGACGAGCGCCGGGCGCGCGATCTCCGAACTGGTCGAGGACCTCTCCAACTGGTACGTGCGCCGCTCCCGGCGACGCTTCTGGGATGGCGAGGCGAGCGCGCTCGAGACGCTGCGGAGCGCCCTCGTCACGATCGCGCAGCTGCTCGCGCCGTTCACGCCGTTCGTCGCCGACGAGCTCTACGAGAGCCTCGACGGGAGTCTCCCGAGCGTGCATCTCTGCGACTTTCCCGTGGCTGGCGCGCGCGACGTCGAGCTCGAAGCGGCGATGGCGACGGTGCGCGAGACGGTGCGGCTCGGGCTTGCGGCGCGCGCGGCCGGCAAGGTCAAGCTCCGCCAACCGCTGCGCGAGGCGATCGTCGTCGCCAGCGGCCGAGAACGCGCGGCGATCGAGCGCCTCGCCGAGCTCGTGCGCGACGAGCTGAACGTGCGCGAGCTGCGCTTCGTCGCGGCCGCCGATGAGCTCGCGAGCTACACCGTCAAGCCGAACTTCCGCTCACTCGGCCCGCGCTTCGGCAAGCAGATGGGAGCGGTCGAGGCCGCCGTCGCGGCGCTCGATCCGGCCCACGTTGCGAGCAAGCTCCGCGACGGCGGCGAAATCGCGATCTCGATCGCTGGCCGCGACCACATTCTGAGGAGCGAAGACGTGATCATCTCGCTGGCTCCGCTCGAGGGCTACGGACTCGAGCGCGAGGGCTCGCACGCCGTGGCGCTCGAGCTCACGCTCGACGACGACCTCGTCCGCGAAGGCCGGGCGCGGGAGATCGTCCATGCGGTCCAGGGTGCGCGTCGAGACGCCGGCCTGGAGATCAGCGACCGAATCGCGCTCGACCTCGACGGCGAAGGCGAACTCGTGGACGCGGCGCGCGCCCACGAGGGCTACATCACCGGCGAGACGCTCGCGACCTCGATCACCTACGGCGAGCGCCAGCTCGCCAACCTCGCGCAGGTGACTATCGACGGCGGCACCCTCCAGATCTCGCTGGAACGCGCGCCCCAGGAGCCCTAGAGCACCCGAACGGGTGCGACTAGCTCGCGACGAGCTCCAACTCCGTCTCGAGCTTCTTCTTTGGGTAGGCGCCGATGACTTTCTTCACCGGTTGGCCGCCGCGGAAGAGGATCATCGTCGGGATCGACAGCACCTGGAACGTCGCGGCTGTCTGCTGGTTCTCCTCAACGTTCAGCTTCACGATCCGCAGGTCGTCGTGCTCGCTCGCGATCTGCTCGAGCACTGGAGCGACGACGCGGCACGGCCCGCACCAGGGCGCCCAGAAGTCAACGAGAACTGGCTTCTCGGACTCGATCACTTCCGCTTGGAAGTTGTTGTCGGTTACCTCTTGAAGATTGCCGGCCATGTCTATCCTCCGCTCGATCTCGCTAGTGTCTGTCCAATACTATACAAAATGTAGCGGCTTTATCCAAGCAGTGCGTGAAGTATGTGCGGCGAGACGAAGACCTCGATGCAGGCGGCCGCAAACAGCATCGGCAGCGCGATGACGACGGTCACGAGAGTCGCCGCCAGCAGCTGATCCCACTCGCCGCGACGGCTCGCCATGATCCACGCCGCGAGGGGCAGGAACAGGGCGGTCAACTCCAGCGGCGCGTGCGCCATCAACGAGATCAGCAGCACGCCCGGCGAAGCGTGGAGGCGAACCGCGACCGCCGACGCGTCGGCGCCAATGACGAGAGCTTGGGCCGACAGCGAGAAGGTCGTTGCGGCGATCACGAAGGCGATCGCGATCCCCCCGCCGCGCTCGTGGATCGCGCGGCTGATTCCGTTGCGGTGCTCGGCCTGCAGCGGCAGCGAGGAACCGGCGATGAAACCGGCCACGCAAGCGAGCGCGTGGAGTGCCAGGACGAGCAGGTTGCGACCAAAGATCGTGAAGACGTCGTGCAGGTGACCGACCGCGAACGGCGGGCTGCTGACCTGGACGCCGAGGCCGCTCGGGTTCGAGATGCCGGCGATCGCCCAGACTGCGAGCAGCAAGCACACGGCGATCGCGAAGCTGCCGGCAAACCAGCGTCTTAGGACCCGCCAGTGGTCGTCCTGCCAGCCGCGCAGCGTCTGACGCGTGCGCTTCGCGCCATAGACGAGCGCGTAGCGCGTAGCCTCCTCGCGGGTTGCCGGCGGCTTTGCGTGCAGCGGTGTTGGATCGGCCATCGCTGCAGTATCGACAACCGTTGCGGCGGCCCAAAGGCGCGACAACGACTCGGTCAGCTCAGCGGCGCGCGCGCAGCTGCGGCAACAGCCATGCGGCCTCGACGGCGATTCGCGCCGACATCTTGCTACGGCCGTGCTGACGGTCGTGGAAGGTGATCGGCACCTCAACGACACGAAACCCGTGGCGCACCGCGCGCAGCGTCAGCTCTACCTGGAAGACATAGCCGAGCGCGCGAACCGTGGGCAGATCGATCGCCTCGAGCACCTCGCGGCGGAAGCACTTGAAGCCGCCCGTCAGGTCGCGGATCGGCAAGTCGAGCAGCAGGCGCGCATAAAGGCAGCCACCGCGGCTGACCAGCCGTCGAAGACGGCCCCAGTCGGCCACGGCACCACCACGTGTATAACGTGATCCGAGCGCCAGGTCGGCGCCTTCGTCGATCGCCGCGACGAGGCGGCCGATGTCGGTCGGATCGTGGGACATGTCGGCATCCATCTCGAGCACGAGGTCGGCGCCGGCGGCGAGTGCACGCGTGAATCCGGCCAGGTAGGCCGGTCCGAGACCCTCGCGGTGCGGGCGGTGCAGCACTTCGATCGTGCCGTTGCTGGCGGCCGCGAGGCGGTCGGCGACTTCGCCGGTGCCGTCCGGCGAGGAATCGTCGACGATCAGCACGCGGAAGCTGCCTGGTGCGACGCGTTCCAGCTCGCGGGCTGCAGCAGTGCTCGCGCGCTCGATGTTCGCAAGCTCGTTGAAGGTCGGGAGGATGAGCCAAACGATCCGCGACATAGCGGCATAACCTAGATGAATGAGTGACCTCGCCAACAGCGCCATCGCCGACGCGCTTGATGAGCTGGGCGATCTCTACGAGCTCGACGGCGCCGTGATCCACCGCGTGCTCGCCTATCGCAAGGCTGCGAAGACGGTGCGTGACGCGCCGGTCTCGATTGCCGCGCTCGACCGGGCCGGCACACTGACGACGCTGCCCGGGATCGGCGCGACGCTCGCGCAGAAGATCCACGACCTGCTCGAGGGCGGCGAGATCCCGGCCGCGGCAAAGCTCCGCCAGCGCTACCCCGCCGGCCTGCTAGCGATCACCGCGCTGCCGGGGCTCGGTCCGAAGCGAGCGCGCCGCCTGTTCGATGAGCTCGGAGTCGACTCGCCGCAGGCGCTGCGCGCAGCGGCCGACGCCCAGCGGATCCGGACCCTGAAGGGCTTCGGCGCAAAGGGCGAGACGGCGATCCTCGCGGCGCTCGATGCCGGCGGCGCGGAGCGAGGAAGGCGGCGCATCGTGCTCGATCGCGCGCTCGGAATCGCCGAGATGATCGTCGCGGCGCTGCACGAGATCGAGCCGCAGGCACAGATCGAGCTCGCCGGCTCGGCGCGGCGGCGGGCCGACAGCGTCAAGGACTTGGACATCGTCGTCGACAACGCGACGCTGCTCGACGCGCTCGGCGGCCTCGAGCTGATCGAAACGTCCGCCAAGACGAGCGCGAGCGCGGCGCGCGGGCGCACGCACACAGGGATGACGGTCGAGCTGCGCGCGGTCACGCCCGAGCAGTTCGGCAACCTGCTCCAGCACCTGACGGGTTCAAACGCTCACAACGCCGCGCTGCGCGAGCGCGCCGTACGCGCTGGTGTCCACCTCTCTGAATACGGCGTGCTCGACGATGCGACCGGCGTCACGAAGCGCTGCGCGAGCGAGACCGAGGTCTACGCCCTCGCCGGCCTCGACTACATCCCGCCGGAGCTGCGTGAGAATCGCGGCGAGCTCGAGGCGGCGGCCGCGGGCGCGCTTCCAAAGCTGGTCGAGCTATCGGACATCAAAGGCGACCTGCACGCGCACACGACGGCTTCGGACGGGCGCGCGAGCATCGAGGAGATGGCGCTTGCCGCGCTCGCCCAGGGCCACGAGTACCTTGCGATCACCGACCACTCGGCAACGCACGGCTTCGGCGACGACGTCTCGCCCGAGCAGCTGCGCCGCCAGATCGAGCTGATTCGCGACGCCGACGCGCGGATCGAGGGGATCAGGCTGCTCGCCGGAAGCGAGGTGAACATCCTTCCCGACGGCTCACCCGATTACGAGGACTCGCTGTTGGGGGAGCTCGACTGGGTGATCGCGAGCGTCCACACATCTTTCGGGCTCAGCCGCGCTGAGATGACCGAGCGGATGTGCCGCGCCGCGAGCCACCCGCTGATCGACGCGATCGGTCACCCGACGGGGCGGCTGATCGAGCGCCGGCCGCCCTATGAGATCGACATCGACGCCTTGATCGCCGCGTGCGCCGCGACCGACACGATGCTCGAGATCAACTCCAACCCCGACCGCCGCGACCTGAACGAGATCCACGCGCGCGCCGCAGCGGCCGCTGGAGTCGGGATCCTCGTCAACTCCGACGCCCACTCGACCGAGCGCCTACTCGGCCTGCGCTACGGGGTATGGACCGCGCGCCGGGCCTGGCTCACGGCAGCAGATGTCGCAAACACGCTTCCCTGGTCGGCGCTCGCGGCGCGGGCGAAGCGGAGCCGGTCAGGAAGCTGAGAAGAGCCTAGGCAGCAGCTGCTGGGCGACGATGTAATCGACCTGCTCGATCGAGAAGCGCTCGAGCGCGCTCGCCGCGGCGGCGGCGTAATCGGGTCGCGGGTCGTCGAGCGCAGCGCGGATCGCTGTCGCGAGGTCGTCGCTGACGAGACGCGGATCAAGCGAGCGCGCAAGCTCGAGCGCCGCATAAGGGCCCGGTGCTGGAGTCGTGACGAGCAGGCAACCGTCCGCGAGCGCTTCGAGCTGGGCGATCCCGTAGTCCTCGCGCCGCGGAGCGGTCAGGTAGATGCGGGCACGCCGCAGCAGTGCCCTGTAGTCACGCGGCGCGAGCCGTCCGACCGCGCGGACCCCCGGGACCTCCGGCGCCTCGTCGATTCCGGCAACCAGCAGCAGCTCGCCGTCACGACGGACGCGGCCCCACGCTTCGAGCACGCGATCGAGACCCTTCTTGTGCGGGTTGGCGGCGTAGGTGATCGCCGCGATGTCACGCCCCGCTAGCGGCGTCACGGGCCCGGAGGCGCCAACTGGGACCGGGACCACGACCGCGGGCGCATGACCCGCAGGAGCACCGGCCAGCGAGCCCGTGCTCCAGGGGATCAGCAACGGTGCCGCGGCGATCCGGTGCCGCTCCAGCGGGCGCTGCCAGAGGCCGTGACGGCCGGGGCGGTTGCCGGCGGCGAGCGCGTCGAAGCGAATCGCGCCCGGGAACGGCGCGAGCAGAGCGGCGGTCGTCGTCGAGTAGATCACGACGACGCGCGGCGAGTTGCGCAGCCCCTCCCGCGCAGCCTCGCGCGCCGCGCGGGCCCAGACATAGTCGGTCAGAGCGAGCGTGCGGACGCTGCGAGGAGGGGCCGCACGCGCCACCGTGACGCTCGCGCCGGCCCGCTCGATGCTCGCGGCGAGCGCGTCGTCGGCCGCGCGGAGCCCCGCCGTCGAGCCGAGCGACACGAGCAGGATCTCAGCGATCGGCCGACCGCCAGCTTGCAGGGGCCGGGCTCACTGCGTCGGCCGAAAGACCTTGAAGCCGGGTGTTCTGGTGAGCGAGATCGCGCGCCAGAACGGCGTCCGATCGACGTAGAAGCGCACGCCATCACGACCTTCGACCGCGAGCACGGCCGCGTACTGGTTGCGCCAGGCGAGCGCCGAGATGATCACGAAGCCGCTCGCGATCCCCGGGATCTGGGGCGCGACGATGCTCAGCACGCAAGCCAGCAGCGTCAGGATCAGCAGCGGCCACAGACGGGTGATCATGATCAAGCCAGGACGCGGCTCGGGGACGTCAGGCACCGAGCGCGCCGATGCGAGCAGCCGCGCGATTGCCGGCAGCGTCCGTCCGCGCGCGTCGAGCACGAAGCCGATCACAGCCGCCGCAGCCCACCAGACGAACGGGACCGTCGCAGCGCCGGGGTCGTGCTCGGATGCCGCACCAAGAACCGTCACGGCGGCCAACGTCGTCGCCGCAGCTGCGCAGAGCAGCACTGTCGTCCTGATGAAGTCGGCAAAAGACATCGCTCAGCGCAACAGCTCGCCGAGCAGCTCGCGCACCCCGGCGGGACCGTCGACGACGAGGTCGGCCTCGCGAAGCAGCTCCGCCGGCGCCTCCTCAGATCCCACCGCCACGCAGACCGCCGAGCCCGTGACGGATTCGCGCAGGCCGCGGAACGCGTCGAGGTCGGTTAGGTCATCGCCGACGTAGAGGCCGTTTGCCGGGTGGCGTTTGCGCAGCAGCAACGCGATTCCGCGACCCTTGTCGATCGGGACCGGGGGGCGCACCTCGAGCACCTTGCGCCCGCGATGTGTACCGAGCCCGGCCGCCTGGGCGTCGTGCTCGATCTGTTCGACCGCCGCCTGCGCAGCCTCCTCGTTCGGCGCGCCGCGCCAGTGGAAGGCGACGATCGGTCCCTTGTCCTCGAGTCGGACGCGCAGGCGCTGCACCTCCGCGCTGTCGGCGCTCGCGGCGAAGTCGTGCACGCGCCTGGCGTAGGTGAGGACGCGCCGATCGAGGACCACCTCGGCGGCCCCCGGCGAGAGGGACTCGAGGCCGTGGTTCCCGAGGTAGGCGATCGATCCGATTCCCACCATCTGGCGGGCCACGACCGCAGAGCGACCGCTGACGCAGGCGACGATTCCATAGCGCTTGGCGACGGCGATGAGCGCTCGGCGCGTGTCCTCCGGGATGTGAGCATCCGATGCATGGCGGACGATCGGGGCGAGCGTTCCGTCGATGTCGAAGAGCACCGCGGATCGGCCCGGATCGGCCCGCAGCGGCTCAACCATCTCGCTCAATGCGGGCTTGACCGTCACTGCCACAAGTATGGCGGCATACGCCCCGGACGCCCCGCGCGAAAGCGCTGGGCGCTGGCTCGCCGTCGGCGCTAGCCGGCGCGGCGTCGCGGGCGCTCGACGCCGCCCGCCTCACCCAGGACCGCGTGCTTGCGCGCCGCGTCGGACGGCGCGTGCAGCTCGCTCTGCGCCCTGATCGGCGCGACGGTGGCCGGCCGCTCTTCCGTCAGCGGCGGCTCATCTTCGTCGCTCGGGTCGAGCGCGGCGCTGAGCGCTCGTGGCGCCTCCTCGACCGCCGCGAGCGCGACTTCGCGCTCGGACGCGGCCCCAGCCTCCTCGATCCGGCGAAGCTGCGGAATGACGCGCGACTCAAACGAGCCGACGGCCTCG
>DATAJI010000429.1:0-1906 GCA_036262195.1 Solirubrobacteraceae bacterium | reverse complement strand
ATCGTGCCGGTCGCTCCGTTCGCGCAGGCTTTGTCGTCACTCGCGCGGACGTTCACCGGGAGGACCAGCCGTACACCCAGCAGACCATCTTGTGTGATCTGAGCCGTCCTGGGGTGGTTGGAGACTCTTGGCCTTGGAAAGACAAGGACGGAGTTCATGCCAAGAGAGCACACAGCTGGCAAGCCGACGACGCGTCGGTATTCAACTGAGGAGAAGCAGGCCGCGGTGAGGATGGTCCGATCGCTGCAGGCCGAGACGGGGATGACGCACGGTGCGGTGCGACGGGTCGCTGAGCAGCTGGGATACGGGGTTGAGTCGGTCCGGTCCTGGGTCAGGCGGGCCGAGGTCGATGACGGCGTCCGGCCAGGCGTGAGCACGGAGGAGGCCGAGCGAGTCCGGGGTCTCGAGCAGGAGGTCCGCGAGTTGCGTCGCGCCAATGAGATTCTGCGGCGGGCGGCGACTTTCTTCGGGGCGGAGCTCGACCGCCAGCAGCGCAGATAGTGGCGTTCATTGATGCCAACAAGAACGATGTGGTGGACGGTCGGCGGCTCGGAGTCGAGCCCATCTGTGAGACGTTGCAGGTGGCTTCGAGCACCTACTACGCCGCCAAGGATCGGCCGCTGTCAGCGCGCGCCCAGCGCGACGCCGAGCTCGTCCCGGCGCTGGTCAAGCTGTGGAAGGCCAACTATGAGGTCTACGGGTCGCGGAAGTTGTGGAAGGCCGCGCGGCGGTCGGGGATCGACGTCGGCCGAGACCAGACCGCGCGGTTGATGCGCCAGGCCGGCATCCAGGGCGCCTTGCGCTGCAAGCGCGTCAGGACCACGCGCTGGGATCCGAGCACCGACCGGCACCCTGATCTGGTCTGCCGGCAGTTCACGGCGAGCGCCCCGAACCGTTTGTGGGTGACTGACCTGACGTTTGTGGCGACGTGGGCCGGCGTGGCCTACGTGTGCTTCATCGTTGACGCGTTCTCACGGATGATCGTCGGCTGGCGCGTCGCCTCCCACATGCGCACGCCGATGGTCCTTGACGCGATCGAGATGGCCCGCTGGAACCGCGGGCACCACCACGACGATCTACGCTGCCACTCAGACGCCGGATCGCAGTTCACCTCCATCCGCTACGGCGAACGACTCGCGGAGATCGGCGCGATCCCGTCGATCGGATCGGTCGGCGACAGCTATGACAACGCGCTGGCCGAGACCGTCAACGGCTACTACAAGGCCGAGCTGATCCGCGGCCCCGCCCGCACCGGCCCCTGGAAGACGATCGAGGAGGTCGAGCTCGCCACGCTGGGATGGGTGCACTGGCACAACCACCAGCGACTCCACAGCTACCTCGATGATCTCCCGCCCGCCGAGTTCGAGGCCCTCCACGCCGCACAGAGCACGCTCGCCGCTCCCGATCCAGGTGAGCTATCGGTCACGGAGCCTGCTCGCAGAGCCGCAGATCGCCTCCCAGAGGGTCAACCCGTGGACCTCGAGCCCCGAATTGCCTCCGATCCCCTCCCAGACGCCGATCCGGTCGCTGCCGCAGCTCTGGCTGCCGACGCTCAGCCACCCCCAGGACTCTCGACAGGACGAGCAATGGCTCAATGACACACATCAACACCTACTTACTACCGGCTCACCACAGCCCTAAGCTACCTGCCAGGCCGACAAGGCGCTGGCACGATCACAAAACGCTAGAGCCTCCATCAAACCCAGCACGATTCAAACTTCGACTTGTGGCCGTCGGCGCGGGCGCCTCGCATGCGTCCAGCGAAGCCCCGCCAGCTGATCAACCTCCGCTAACGCGACGGCTCTTCAACTCGGAATTATCTCCTGAGGAATCTCAGCGCTCGGCGTCGCTCTGACGCTCGATCGCGGCGCGCAGATCGCGACGGCCCGGAGGCGCTTCCACGGAG
>DATAJI010000428.1:0-21879 GCA_036262195.1 Solirubrobacteraceae bacterium | reverse complement strand
ACCACATCTGCGAAGCCGGGCCGAGACCGCGACGATCCTCGAGGCTGGACCTGTTCCGGTGACGGTTCTGCGAGCGGCGATGATCGTTGGTGCTGGGAGCGCGGCGTTCGAGACGATTCTCGCGCTCGTCGAGAGGCTGCCGGTCATGATCTGCCCCCGTTGGGTGTCAGTCGAGACGCAGCCTGTCGCGCTCGCGGATGTACTGGCGGCGCTCGTCGGCGTGTGCGGCAACGAGGCCGCCTACGACAAGACCTTCGATCTTGGCGGACCCGAGGTGATGACCTATCGGACGATGATGGAGCGAGTCGCGCGGTTACGCGGAAAGCACCCGGTCCTCGTCGAGGTGCCGTTTTTGACTCCGCGGCTCTCGTCGCTCTGGCTCTACCTCGTCACACCCGCGAGCGTGGCGGTCGCGCGCCCGCTGGTCGAAGGCCTTCGCGTCCCGACGATCGCTCGCGACGACGGGATCTGGAACCTCCTCGGAGCGCCACGCACGACCTTCGACCAGGCGATCCGTACGGCGCTCCTCGAACACGACTGAACCGCATCGCCTGCTGGACAACTGCTAAGTCCGCTACGGCATCTCGCAGTGGCTGTTGCGGGATGGACGTCAGCGTCATCCCTTCGTGGCGGTCTAAGCGAGAGTGCGCTCGTTCAGGTGAGCCAGGATCGCGGTTGAGAGCGGACGCCCCGGGCTGTTGCCGCAGCCGACCCAAACCACACGCGCCCGGAGAGATTCGAACTCCCGACCTTCGGTTCCGTTGCCTGCGATGAGCGAGCCAAAGAGCGCGACGCCGATCATTCTGCCGGTCTGTCGTGCGCTGTTGAGGGTGCCTGCCGCGATCCCGGAGCGGGTGCGGTCAACGCTCCCGAGAAGCGAGGCTGTCATCGCTGGGACGATTAATCCGAGGCCGAAGCCGATCACGAAACGGACTGACCGAGTGCATCGGCTGCGGCTGCCTCTCACTCCACCGCTGCCATTTCGCCGACCCAGCCGACCGCGCCGCCACCGCCGGGCCAGGACCGCGCTACTGGATCGGCGATCAACCGCTCAGCGGCGAGGGCTAGCCCAACCCTCAACACTCCTTCCGTTGCGGCAGCGCACGCGGCCGTGCCGCCCGTGCCCGCTCTACGGCTGGGCAGAACATTGGGGTCGCCCCTCCGGGCTGATCCTTGCGTCCGCGCTCGGTACGGTGTTGCGCGTGGACTTGCGGCGGTGCATTGTCGAGCGGACGGGCGAGTTCTTGCTCTTCGCGGTGACGCCGCCCCGCCTGGCGAGCGGACCAGAGCAAAGCAGGCAGATCGCCGAGGTCACGCTCGGGCGGCTGCAGCCGTTGGACGTCGACGGCCTCGTGCTCTACGACATCGATGATGAGAGCGACCGCAATTCCGCGGAGCGCCCCTTTCCGTTTCTGCCCACGATTGACCCGGCCGAGTACCTCGCTCGCGACCTCGCCGGGCTGGGCGTGCCCGCCATTGTCTACCGCGCCGTCGGCAAGTACGCAGAGCACGACCTCCGCTCGTGGCTTCGCGAGCAAGACCCCGCGCGAGTCCTATCTGTCTTCGTCGGCGCCTCCTCCCGCGAGAAGTCGGTCGCTACCTCACTCGTAAGAGCCTACGAGCTGCGGACCGAGGTCCGCCCGGACATGCTGCTCGGCGGGGTCGCGATCCCTGAGAGGCACGCGCGCGGGGGCAGGGAGCACCTGCGTCTGCTCGCCAAACAGACCGAAGGCTGCTCCTTCTTTGTCACTCAGATCGTTTACGACGCCAACGCTGCGAAGGACCTGGCGTCCGACTATCACTATGAGTGCCTCGCCCAGGGCCTGAAGCCGGTGCCGATCGTGTTCACGTTCTCAGTCTGCGGCTCGGTGAAGACATTGGACTTCCTGCAGTGGCTCGGTGTCGACGTGCCGCGCTGGATCGAGAATGAGCTGCGCCATGCCGACGACACCCTCGACGCGTCCTACGATCAAGCGCTTGCGACGGCCCTCGAACTGATCGCTTTCTGCCGGCGTGCCGGCGTTCCGTTCGGGCTCAACGTCGAGAGCGTCTCGATCCGCGGAGTTGAGATCGCCGCCTCTGTGCGGCTCGCTGCCCGACTACGAGCCGAACTGCGCGGTTAGCGCCAAAGCCCGCACACCACCACCCATCCGTAGCCGGAGAACGCAGCATGCTGCGTTCTCCCACGCGCCCGGAGAGATTCGAACTCCCGACCTTCGGTTCCGTAGACCGACGCTCTATCCAGCTGAGCTACGGGCGCAGTGGATTGGCAAGTGTAGACGGCGAGCTCTCGCGGACCGGAGTCGGCCGCGCGCCTAGACGATCGCCCCAGGCGGGCCCTCCCGCTCACGGCGCAGCACGCGCTGCAGCTCCTCATAGGGACCGGCGAGGTATGCGTCGTCGCCCGCCAGCAGCCGCGTGTCGCGGCGCGGTGGGTACTCGAGCTTGCCCTCGCTGCCGCCGCGGCCGATCGCGATCACGCGCATTCGTGCTCCGAGCTCGTTCATCGCGAGCCCCTCGAGCCCGCCGCCCGCGCCCACCTGCAGTCGTGCCAGCAGGAACGGATGGTTGCCGACGTAGAAGCTGAATAGCACGTCCATGCCGAGCACCGCGCCGACGAGCCACGGCGCGCTGATCGCCGCGGTCGACCAGACGTGGCGAAAGCCGAAGCTCTGTTCGAGTCGACCACCGAGTTCGCGATCGAACACGCGCAGCACCACGGGCACGTCGACCCAACGCTCACCGAGGCGGTCGCGCACCGCAAGCCCGACCTCGATGTTGACCATGTCGTCGGAGGTCATGATCGCCACCGCGGCCGCCCGCGACAGGTTCACCGAATCGAGCGTCTGCCCGAGCGTCGCGTCGCCGATCACCAGCGGCACGCCGTGCTGGCGCACCTGGTTGAGGTAGCGGTTCGTGTCCGCGCGCTCGACGACGACCAGCTCGCGCCCGCCGCTGAGGACGCCCTCGATCACACCCATGCCGACCGAGCCGAGCCCGACGATCACCACGTGGCCCGCCATCCCAGGGATCTGAGCATGGCCTAGCGATCGCTCGATCCGCCGGCTCACCAGCGCGTTGGTCAGCAACGCAAAGATCGCCGTGACGAGCGTGGTTCCCGCGAGGATCAGCACGATCCCGAAGACCTCCATCCAGCCGGGTTGCGCCGAGAACGAGAAGTCGCCGAAGCCGACGGTCGCGACGGTCTCGACGGTGAAGTAGATGGAGTTGAGGAATCCGAGCTCGCCGCCGCTGGTCGTCTTGTAACCGAAGTGGAGCACGACGGTCGAGATGACGAGGAGAGCAAGCCCGAGCCACAGCGCGACGCGCAACGCGCGGTCCGTGCTGTGGGCGATGTTCGCCGCGAGCCGGCCAAGCGCGCCGGCGCGCCTCGCGCGCGCGCGCACGTCACTCCCCGATACCCCTCGCGCTCGCAGCCCGGCCTCGTCGAGCGCCTCGCGCGTCCCCAGCAGCGTCACGCGGTCGCCGGCTTCAACGCGCTCGTCGCGTCCCGGGCAGACGACCGGGTCCTGGTCGCGATCATTTGCGACACCCAGCGGCACGAGGCTCCCGTAGAGCTCGCGCAGCGTCGCCTCGCGCGGCGCCACGGCCTCGACCGTGGCGAACTGCGTCGCGCCGACGCTGATCTCGTGCACGCGCCGCTCTAGGCACACCTCGACCACCGATGGCGCGAACAGCTCAGGGATGTCGAGCACGCTCTCCGCGCCGGTCACCTCCTCGACCGCGTTCGCGACGGCCGGGTTGTCGATGTGCGCGACGACCCGCACATCGGGGCGCAGCTCGCGCACCAGCAAAACGGTCTCGAGTGTCCGCAGGTCGCTCGCCTCGACGCAGATCACCGCGTCCGCCCCCTCGATTCCGGCGTCGAAAAACGGCTCGGCGAGGTGGGCGTCCCGCACGAGCACGGGAATCCCCCAACCTTTCACGATCCGCGCGAACCTCCCATCGCGGCGCTCGTCGAGCACGGCGACTCGCGCCCCCGCCCCGTGGAGCTGCTCGACAGTCCGCAACCCGACGTCCCCGAGCCCACACACGACCACGTGCCCCGTCCAGTCGCGGCAGCTCGCACCGGCTCCGTCCGGTGATGGGCGTCGCGTCGTCTCTGCCACGCCAGCATTGTGACCTTGGCGGAGGCGGAGTGCGCCGCAAGCGCTCGGCGTTCGCTGGCCTCCGTGAGGCACGACGCTTGCTCTTTTGGCTGCGATCATCTCGGAGATGCAGCGCCCGGTCGAGCTCTCCCACAAGGACTACGAGAAGGAGCTCGAGCGGCTCCAGACCGAGCTGGTATTCATGCAGGAGTGGATCGTGGCGAAAGGGCTGCGACTCGTCGTCCTCTTCGAAGGTCGCGACACCGCAGGCAAGGACGGCGTGCTGCGGCGGATAAGCGCCTTCCTGAACCCGCGGACCTGTCGCATCGTCGCGGTTCCGACGCCGACCGAGCGCGAGCAAACGCAGTGGTTCTTCCAGCGCTATGTCCGGCACCTGCCGGCAGCGGGGGAGATCGTCCTGTTCGACCGAAGCTGGTACAACCGCGCCGGCGTCGAGCACGTCATGCGTTATTGCACCGACGCACAGTACGCCGAGTTTCTTCGCTTCTGTCCCGAATTCGAGCTGGCGCTTCAGAACGACGGCATCAAGCTGATCAAGTACTGGCTCTCGGTCAGTGACGATGAGCAGGAGCGGCGCTTCCAAGCCCGGCTGAGCGATCCGCGCAAGCGCTGGAAGTTCAGCCCGACTGATCTGGAAGCTCGCGCCCGCTGGGTGGACTATGCCGAGGCCAAGGACCGCATGTTCGAGCACACGGACACCGAGGAGAGCCCGTGGTGGGTCGTCGAGGCCGACGACAAGCGCACGGCGCGGCTCAACCTGATCCACCATCTGCTCTCCGAGGTGCCATACCAACGTCTCGATGACGGGCAGGTGAAGCTGCCCAAGCGCCAGCAGCGCGACTATCAGCGCCCACCGAAGTCAAGCCAGCGCTTCGTGCCCACGCGCTATGCGGTTGGGTCGCAGTGACCGGCGCAATCCCGTCCGAGCCGGGCCGCTTGGCGTGGCCTCTTGACACGCGGCCGCGCGGTGGTACAACTAGTCGAAGGTACGCGGAAAGGAGCTCCAATGCACCGGATTCGCAGGACCTGATCTTCCCGTCGTCGTGGCGCTCGGCAGCGACGAGGGGCTCCGATTGGTCACGGAGTCTGGGTCGCGTGCCGGCAGGAATTTGGGCGCCAGGGCGCCCGCGGGAGGCGCTTTCAACTGCACACGCACGCGCCCGGCCGTCCACGAGTAGGCGGTTGGGCGCCTGCGAAGCAGGGGCGCTCGCGGCAGATACTGGGATTTACGGACCTACGCCCCCGGTCCGCGCGCTATTCTCGCGTTGCCGGTGAATTTGCCGGACGGCTGGCGCGGCTCGCGGCGCGGGCGCGTGCATGCTGGATCAGGACGAGGCGATGATGGATGTAGACAAGGCCGCTGCCGGTCGGACAGATGAAGCAGGTGTCGCTGAAGACGCCGGGCCGCGATCGCCACGACCATTCTGGAGCGAAGCGCTCGCGCCCTATGCGCGACCGAGCGTTCCGCGCAGCATGCTCGACCTGGCGACGTCTGTCGTGCCGTACATCGGCCTTTCGGTCGCGATGTACTTCGCGCTCCGCGTGTCGGTGCTCTTGACGCTCGCGGTTGGGGTCTTCGCGGCTGGATTCCTGCTTCGCACCTACATCATGTTTCACGACTGCTCGCACGGGTCGTTCCTGCCGTCCCGGAGAGGCAACCGCTGGCTCGGGATGGTGCTCGGCGTCCTCGTGCTGACCCCGTTCCTGCAGTGGCGCCACAACCACGCGATCCATCACGCCACGGCTGGCGATCTCGACCGCCGCGGCGGCGGCGACGTGCCTACATTGACGGTGGAGGAGTACTACGCCCGCGGGTGGCGCGGACGACTCGGCTACCGGCTGTTCCGCAACCCGGTCGTCATGTTCGGGCTCGGCCCGCTGTTCGCGATGGTTGTCAGCCCGCGAATCGTCTCGCGCGCGGCGCGGCCGGCGTTGCGTCACAGCGTGCACGCGACCAACGTGGCACTGGCGGCTCTTGTCGCCGGGCTCTGCTTTCTGATCGGCTGGCGGACCTACCTTTTGATCCAAGGGCCGTCGGCGCTGCTAGCCGGCGCCGCGGGAATCTGGCTGTTCTATGTGCAGCATCAGTTCGAGGACACCTACTGGGAGCGCGGCGGTCAGTGGACCTACCCGGACGCGGCGCTGCGTGGGAGCTCCTACCTGCGGCTGCCGCAGCCGTTGCAATGGTTCTCAGGCAACATCGGCCTGCACCACGTGCATCACCTGAACGCACGTATTCCGAACTACAACCTGCAACGCGCGCACGACGAGAACGCGATCTTTGACGATATTCCCGTCGTCTCCCTCTGGGGTGGCGTGCGCGCAGTGCGTCTAAAGCTGTGGGACGAGGACCGCGCCCGTCTCGTCACCTTCGGAGAGGCGCGCTCGAGCCACGTCGGCTCAGCCGATGCGCCGGCGGCGACAACGGCTTCGTGAGCCATCGGCGTCGCCGAGGTCGCCCGGCGTGCGGGGCTTTCCTGCCGGCAGGTGCAAGACGCAGCCTATCTTGCCGCGAGCGTAGGAAACGGATAAATGCCGGCATAAGCGCTATTTTGTGGTAGATGGCGAGTGAGAAAGTGATCTCACCCCTTCGCGTACTGATCGCGAATGAGCGACGGCAGCGTCTTCAGTTGCTTGCCCGGGTCGTTAGCGGCCTCGGGCACAAGGTGGTCGCCGTCGAGACCGACGTCCGGGAGGTCGCCGCGGCAACGGCGCGAGAGCACCCCGATGTCGCACTCGTCGGACTCGGCGAGTCATCGCAACACGCTCTTGAGTTGATCGAGCAGATCGTCCGCGAATCCAGTTGCCCGGTGATTTCGTTGCTTTCCGCCGAGGATCCCGGCTTCATTCGCGAGGCGGCCAACCGCGGTGTCTTTGCCTATGTCGTTGACACTGTTCCTGACGAGCTACAGAGCGCGATTGACATAACGTTGCGCCGCTTCACGGAGTACCACGACCTGCAGGGCGCGTTCAAGCGCCGAGCCCTGATCGAGCAGGCGAAGGGGATCCTCATGGAGCGCGAAGCGATCGACGCCGAGCAGGCGTTTACGATGTTGCGCGACCACTCCCAGCGCGGCGGCGAGAAGCTCACCGACGTGGCTGCGTCGATCGTCAACAGTCACCTGCTGCTCCGGCCACCCGCGGGCGAGCGCTAAGCATCGTTTCTCAGGTGATGTCGACCGGTGTGCCGATCGCGATCATGTGCCAGAGACGAGCGATATTGCCGTTTCGTATGCGCACGCAGCCGTGGGAGGGATCGCCGGGGATGAGCTGTGGCTGGTTGGTCCCGTGGATGCCGATGATGCCTCCTCCGGGCCACTCGCTGAGCTTTGGCGCGTAGGCGCTGGTGCCGATGGCGTAGGGCCCGTATACCGGGCTGCCGATCGAACGCAGCTTCTCGCGCACGTAGAAGTGGCCGGTCGGGGTGGGCAGCGACGGTCTGCCGATGCCAACGCGGGCGCTCCAGACTACGTTCCCGGCTTGGTTGTAAAGAGTCGCGCGGAGCCGCGATCGAGACACCACGAGGCGGCCACCGACGGCGTGAAGCGGCCCGAGCGCGCTCGCGGGGACCCACCCGGTGACGCCATTGGGCCGCTGCGGCAGCGAGACATCGATCCAGGTCACACCGGTCTGCGCGACACGGGTCTCGCGCAGCGCCATGTAGACCTCGGCCTGTCCATCCTCGGTCAGGAAGTGAAGCCGGCCGACCGCTCGCGCTCGCCCCGAAGCAGTTCGCCGGACGACGGTCGCGGTATGCGCGTGGGCCCAGCGCGAGATCGTGCGGCCGTTGGAGAGCGAGATCGTGGTCCCGTCGGCGAGATCGACGCCTGCAGGAGCGGCTTGCACGAGGGGCGACGCCGACGCTGCCGAGGCGCCAGCTGCATCGGCGCCTGGTCCGAGGGCCAGCACGCCGGTGCCGAGCCCGACCGAGAGCAACCGAGCGACGCGGATGTCACGACACCACAAAGCAGCAGCCGCAGCCCTAACCTGCGAACGTCAGAGGACGCGAGTTCGGCTTGGCGCGGATCGGTGTTGCTGGCGCCGCGGGAGCCGTGAGAGCCGCGGCTGTCGGTGTGACCGGGGCCGGGCAGTCGAGGATCGTGAAGCTCGTCGACCCCGAGTTGGAGTTGCCGTCTCGCGTCTGGCGCGAGGACCACGACGACGCGGCCGTCACGAGACCGTTGCCGCTCGGGATAACGACCGGCAGTGAGGACGACGTGCTCCTACCGCCGTGGATCGCCGTCGCGGTAAGTCTCTTGGTGCTCATGCTGGCGTTCCTCTCGTTTGGGCAGAGTGCGGGATCTGCGACGCCAGGGCGGGAAGGTCCGCGCGAGGCTACGAGCGACGAGGGGATATGCCGCGATGGGCCGCCAACTTCGGCGAGCGCGGACTGGTTTCCCGCGCGACCGTCTGGTGTCGAGGCCGTTTGGGCGACGGCAACCGCCGACTGCGTGCATTACAGCCGGAAGGAGGCTCACCCCGCCCACGTCTAGAGCAAAGTGACCGCAGCCCGGTATAGCACGTCGAGCTTGAGCTGTTGGCCGCCGTAGACGAATGTACGGGCCGGCGTAACCACATCGACATTGGCGATGCGGCCCTCCCGGCAGGCATGTCCTCAGCGTCGGCCCAGCGAAAATCTACAGGCCTCTGGTCGCACCTGCCAGTTGCGGCAGGTTTTCGCGACCGTTTGACGGAGAGGGCGGGATTCGAACCCGCGATGGAGATTTCGCCCCATACTCGCTTAGCAGGCGAGTGCCTTCAGCCACTCGGCCACCTCTCCGGGAGGGACGGCTCAGTGTAAAGGGCACCCACGGCGACGCGGACCGGGGTCTGCTGATTGCCTGCGTGCGATCATCTCCTTCTTCTCTGGAGGGGTGGCAGAGCGGTTGAATGCGACGGTCTTGAAAACCGTTGTGCGGGTGACCCCCGTACCCAGGGTTCGAATCCCTGCCCCTCCGCTTCGGAGCGTGAGCCGCAATGCAAAACTCCGTTCGAGCCGTGGAGTAGCGCATCCGATCACGCTTGAGCCTCGCGCTTTCACCACGAGCTACGGTGCGTGGTCGTGGCACAGCACATCGCCCTATTGCGAGCGATCAACCTCGGGTCGAACCGACGGATCGCGATGGGCGAGCTTCGCGCGCTGTTGAGTGAGCACGGCTACGGACCGGTGCGCACCCACCTCGCGAGCGGCAACGTCCTGCTGCACAGCGACGCCGCGCCGGATGTGCTCGCCGGCGAGCTCGAGCGCCACCTCGCCGACGCGTTCGAGCTCGACGTGCCGGTTCTCGTGCGCTCGCGCGAGGAGCTCGCCGATGTCGTGTCGCGCAACCCGCTCGGCGCTGCGGCACTGGCCGACCCACGCCATTACCAGGTCACTTTTCTCGCCGCGCCGCCGCCGGCGGACTTAATCGCGAGGATCGACGGCGCGGCCCTCGCGCGCGAGCAGGTCGTGGTTTCAGGGCGCGAGGTCTTCGCCTGGCATCCGGAAGGCATCATCAGCTCGCCACTCGCCAAGCTGCTCGGCGGTCCCCGCCTCGGCGTCACCGCGACCGCGCGCAACTGGAACACCGTGACCGCGCTGCTCCGACTCGCGGACTCCTAGCACTAATGGCGCGAGCCCGGATCGCGCGCGAGCTAAGCTGGGGAACGTGCCGGCAATGAGCAGCGCTCAGGCGGCAGCGTGAGCGCTGCCGCAGACGCGTCGAGCGAGCAACTAGGCAGCGAGCAGTTCGATCGCGACCGCTACAAGTGGATCGCACTTTCGAATACCACGCTGTCGACCGTGATTGCGACGATCGACGGAACGATCGTCCTCATCGCGCTGCCTGACATCTTCCGCGGGATCCACATCAACCCGCTGCAGCCGGGCAACACCGTCTTCCTCCTCGGCGTGGTGATGGGCTTCCTGATCGTGACCGCGGTACTCGTGGTCAGCCTCGGGCGTCTCGGCGACATCTACGGGCGGGTGCGGATCTACAACCTCGGATTCGTCGTCTTCACGATTTTCTCGATCCCGCTCTGCGTCACCTGGATGTACGGCGCGGCCGCCGGAATCTGGCTGATCGTCTTCCGCGTCCTCCAAGCATTGGGTGCAGCGATGTTGATCGCCAACTCCGCCGCGATCCTGACCGACGCCTTCCCGAGCAATCAACGCGGGCTCGCGCTCGGGATCAACAACATCGCGGGGATCGTCGGCTCGACGATCGGCCTCGTCGTCGGTGGCTTGCTGGCGCCGATCTCCTGGCGGCTCGTGTTCCTCGTGTCGGTCCCGGTCGGCGTGCTCGGCACCGTCTGGTCCTACCGCAGCCTGCGTGAGATCGGGGAGCAGCGCGCCGCGAGCATCGACTGGTGGGGGAACCTAGCGTTCGCGGCTGGGCTAGTCGTGCTGCTGCTCGGAATAGCGACCGGCATCCAGCCCTACGGACACCACGACATGGGCTGGTCGAGCCCGCGCGTGATCGCCGAGCTCAGCACCGGCATCGTGCTGCTGGTCGCGTTTGGCGTCATCGAGCTGAACACCAAGGAGCCGATGTTCGAGCTGCGGCTGTTCCGGATTCGTGCGTTCCTCGCGGGCAACGTTGCGAGCCTGCTCGGGGCGATCGGCCGTGGCGGGCTCCAATTCATGCTCGTCATCTGGCTGCAGGGCGTCTGGCTGCCGCTGCACGGCTACAGCCTCGCCACGACACCGGTCTGGGCGGGCGTCGCGATGCTGCCGCTGATCGGTGGCTTCCTCATCGCAGGGCCGATCTCGGGGATCCTCTCGGACCGCTTCGGGTCGCGCCGCTTTGCCGTCGCTGGCCCGCTGCTCGCGGCCGTGTCGCTGGCCTTGCTCTCGCTGCTGCCAGTCGATTTCTCCTACCCCGAGTTCGCGGTGCTGCTGACGGTGTTCGGGATCGGCAACGGCATGTTCGCCTCGCCCAACCGCGCCAACGTGATGAACAGCCTGCCACCGTGGCGCCGCGGCGTCGGTTCCGGGATGTCGGCGACGTTCCAGAACTCGGGGCAGGTACTGTCGATCGGGATCTACTTCTCGCTGATGGTCATCGGGCTCGCCTCGAAGCTGCCGCACGCGCTGTTCTCGGGGCTCGTCGCGGAGGGCGTCCCCGCCAGCGCGGCCTACACCGTCGCCCACACCTCACCGGTCGCCACGCTGTTTGCCGCGTTGCTCGGCGCGAACGCTGTCACTGCGCACCTGAGCCCGCACGTCCTGCACTCGTTGAGCCACGCCACCTACACGGCGATAACCCGTCGAACCTTCTTCCCCCGCCTGATCTCGCCAGCCTTCGCCGACGCAACGACCGACGCGCTTCGCTTCTCGGTGCTCGCCTTTGTCGTCGCTGCTGGCGCATCGTGGCTTCGCGGCAGCTCGCAGCGCTGGGGGGAGGAGACCGCGCCGCTCGCAAGCCCGGCGGGCGACGCAGCTGCGCGCGGCGCGCTGGTCAGTCGTTGACGCCGAGCGGGCGGTCCTGCTCGCGCGCTTGCACGGCCTCCATCACGCGGCGCGCCTCGCCGAGCGGCAGCGGCTCGTTGCGCTGATCGCGGACGATGTACAGCGGACGTCGCTTGACCTCGTCGTAGATCCGACCGACGTACTCGCCGATCACGCCGATCGCGATCAGCTGGATCCCGCCGAGCATCAGGATCGCGATCGTGATCGTTCCGAACCCGGGTAGGTAGGAGTGGAGGATTTTGAGGACGATCACCACCGGGATCGCCAGGAACGCGATGCCCGAAAAGAGGAATCCAAGATAGGTCGCTAGTTGCAGCGGCGTGTGCGAGAACGAGAGGATCGCGTCCAACGAGAAGCGCAGCATCTTCCGCAACGGGTACTTCGTCTCGCCGGCGTAGCGGGCGTCGCGGCGGTAGCCGATCGCGCTCTGCGTGAAGCCGACCCAGACCGTCATGCCGCGCAGGAAGCGGCTGCGCTCGCCCATCTCGAGCAAGGCATCGAGGGCACGACGATCGAGCAGCCGGAAGTCGCCTGAGTTCGGCGCCAGGTCGACCTGTGCCAGCGAGCGAAACAGCTTGTAGAACCAGCGCGCCGTGGTGAGCTTGAACATCGACTCACCGTCGCGATGCTCGCGGACCATGTAGACGATGTCCGAGCCCTCGCGCCAGCGCTCGATCATCGCACCGATCAGCTCGGGCGGATCCTGGAGGTCGGCGTCGAGCATCGCCACCGCATCGCCGCGGGCCTTCTCGAGACCGGCGGTCAGCGCCGCCTGGTGGCCGAAGTTGCGCGAGAGGTGAATCACGCGCAGCCGCTGGTCGTTCTCGGCTAGTCGATCGAGGATCGCTGGGCTGTCGTCGCACGAGCCGTCGTTGACGATGATCAGCTCGTAGTCGAACTGCTCGCGTGCAGCCGCCTCCTCGAGCGCCGCCGTCGCGCGCGCGTAGAACTCCTCGAGTAGGTCCTCCTCGTTGTAGACCGGCGCGCAGACGCTCAGCAGGTCGAGCGTGCGGTTGTTGGTCGATGCCGTCACTGATCTGTCCTCTGGGAGCCGCGCTGAGTGCGGAGCGCCCAGCAAAGGGTACCCGCGCGGCGAGGCGTCAGTGGTTCTGTTCAGCGAATCTAACAGGGGAGCTTCAACCCCAGCTGAACCGTTCCCGAGGACAGACCGGGGCCGCTTCGTTCATGCTTAGCAGCGATGGAGCCCGCTCCGCGCAAGCGGTCGTTAGATGCCCCGCTCGTCTGGCAGTTCGTCAAGTACGGGGTCGTCGGTGCGAGCAATACGGCGCTGACTTTCGCCACCTACAGCGTCGGCGTGTGGATCGGCGTCCCCTACCTTGTCGCGCTGATCGTCGGCTACATACCAGGGGCGCTCAACAGCTATCTCCTCAACCGCCACTGGACGTTTGACGCTGGTCACCTCGCGCACTCCCGCGCCGGGACGCGCTTCGCGATCGTTCAGAGCTGCGCGATCCTCGCGAACCTCGGCCTGCTCTACCTGATGGTGCATCACCTGCACGTCGACAAGATCGCTGCCCAGGCGATCCTGACCATCCCGGTGGTCGCGATCACCTTCTTCGTCAATCGCAGCTGGACATTTGGCGGTCGCGCAGGCGGGCCGATCGCGAGCCCGCCCGCCGCACGATGAGCTCCGCTGAGGCGCCCGCCGCGCGCCCCGGCGATCCAACCGCACACGCACCGCGGCGCGAGCGCCGCGCAATGCTCGCGCTGCTCGCGATCACGCTGCTTGGGGCGGCGCTGCGCCTGGTGCGCCTGCGCTACGTGCCCGAAGACGACTACTACGACGCGGCCGTGCGCTCGATGTCGCTGTCGCTGCACAACTTCCTCTACGGCGCCTTCGAGCCGGGAGCAAGCGCGTCGATCGACAAGCCGCCGCTCGACCTCTGGTTGCAAGTGATCTCGGTCAAGCTGTTCGGGTTCGGACCGGTCGCGCTGAAGCTCCCCGAAGCGCTCGGCGGGACCCTCGCCGTGCCGCTCCTCTACGACCTCGTGCGCCGAGTCGCCGGGCGGCTCGCCGGACTGGCAAGCGCCTTCGTCCTCGCGATCATCCCGCTCAGCGTCGTCAGCTCCCGCAGCGACACGATGGATTCGGTGATGATGGCGCTGCTGGTTGTGAGCGCCTGGCTGTTGCTCGCCGCCGTGCAGCGACGCCGCGCCGGCTGGCTGCTCGGCGCCGCCGCGGTCCTTGGCCTTGCGTTCAACGTCAAGCTGTTCGAGGCGCTCGTGCCACTGCCGGCCTTCGTGCTGTTCTTCTGGCTCGGCGCGCGCAGCAAGCCGTTGCGCGCGCGCCTCGCTCGGCTTGCAGCGTCCGCTTGCGTATTGGTCGCGGTCGCGTGCTCCTGGATGGTGCTCGTCTCACTGACCCCGGCGCACGACCGTCCATGGCCGATCGGCTCGACCAACGGCAGCGTCTGGAACGCGGTCTTCGTCTACAACGGATACGACCGGATCGCCGGAGCGCCCGCGGCCGCCGTCACCTCGGTCCTCGCCACGATCGCCGACGCCGGCAACTCGCTAGCAGGCGAAACACCGGCCGTGATCTCGCCCGCGGGACCGCTTCGGCTGTTTGCCCACAACGAGATCGACTACGGCGGGCTCGTCGGCACCGCGCTGTTCGCGGCGCTGGTGCTGAGCGCTCTGGCGCTGGCGCCGCTTGTTCGGCGCGTCGGCGAGCCTTCGCGGGCCGGCCCGACCGGCGAAAAACCACG
The DNA here is from genome assembly GCA_036262195.1 of Solirubrobacteraceae bacterium. Taxonomy (GTDB): domain Bacteria; phylum Actinomycetota; class Thermoleophilia; order Solirubrobacterales; family Solirubrobacteraceae; genus Palsa-513. The sequence goes on along the minus strand of DATAJI010000428.1, from coordinate 7,570 downwards.
AGCCGTCGAGCGCGCGGCGATTGCGGGCGTGGCCGCCTGGCTCATCCTCGGCTACTTGCTGTTCAGCTTCTCGAGCCGCGCGCATCCGCGCTACCTGGAGGCGTTCACGCCGTCGATCGCGATCGCACTCGGTACCTCGCTCGTCGTTCTCGCGCGCCGGGCCCGTCGCGATCCGCGCTGGTCCTTGCTGCTCGGATGCGGGTTGGCAATGTGTGTCGTCGAGGCCGCCGCGGGGAGCGGCAGGCTCTCCCGCGCCGGCCTATTTGGCGTCGCTCTGGTTGGTGTCGCGCTCGCCGCCGCCGCGACCGGGATGCTGGCTCGCAGCCGACGCAGCGACCTGCTGCCGCGCTCCTGGACACCAAGCGCGGTCGCGGCGACGCTGCTGATCGCGGTGATCGCGCTCGTGATGCTGGTCGACGATGTGCGGCTGATCCGCGACGACAGCGGCGTCCAGGCGAGCGAGGTGACCGTGCCGGCAGCGCTGACGGATGCGTTGTCGCGCTTCCTCGAGCGTCACGATCAAGGCGCACGCTACGAGGTCGCCGTCAGCGCTCCGACGCTCGCCGCGCCGCTGATCGTCAAGGACGGCCGCCCGGTATTACTGCTCACCTCGGTCTATGCGCGGCCACTGGTCACGCTCGCCCAGCTTCGTCGGGATGCCGCGCGCGGCGCGGTGCGCTACGTCTTCAGCAGGGGAATCTGCCCCGGACCGCAGTACACGACACTGCCGGCCTGTTCGACTGCCGACAAATGGGTCCGCGCCCACGCCACGGACGTCACCGCGCAGCTCGGGCTCGGGACGAACCACGGCCTCCTGTATGAGCTGCCGAGTGCGCCGTGATTAACCGCCGGACACAGTTCCTAATGAGAACCTCGACGCAACGACCAGTTCGTGTCGTAGCTTTCGGGGACCGCTTGACGGCGCGGTTTGACGATGAGTCCAGACGCTCGCTCAGATGACCGGGCGCCCACGCCCGCCCACTACGATCGCCGCGGCTTCCTGCGGCGGGGAGTTCGTGCTGGCGGCGCGCTGCTCGGCTCCGCGGCAGGTCTCGACGCGCTGAGCGCGCAAGCATCGCCGACCGGCGGCGCTCCCGTTCCAGCGGCTCCGTCTGTCGCCGGGCCGCCGCCGAACATCCTCGTGATCGTCGTCGACCAGATGCGCTACCCGCGCTGGTTTGGCGGTGGCGGTCCGGCCGTAACCTTCTCGCCGAACATCGGGCGGCTGCGCCGTGGCGGCGTCAGCTTTGCGCGCCACCAGACTGCTTCCAACGACTGCAGTCCCGCGCGATCGACGCTCCTCACCGGCCTCCACACCCACCAGACGGGCTGCATGATCACCGGAGTCAGCACGCTCGCGCCGGCGTTCGACACCTGGGGCAGCTACCTGCGCGAGCTCGGCTACACCACCTACTGGTACGGCAAGTGGCACCTGACGCGCGACGATCGCCACTGGAACGAGATCGACGGGCCGCCGTCGCTCGAGCGCTACGGCTTCGACGGCGGCACCTTTCCCTCGCCCAACGGAGCCCCGGTGCAGGGCTGGCACGCCGACCCCAAGATCACCGGCCAGTTCGTCGACTGGTACCAGCAGGCCGGTGGCGACACGCCGTGGTGCACGACAGTCTCGTTCGTCAACCCGCACGACATCGCCTGGTGGTACCGCTGGAGCGACATCAGCGCGGCCGAGTCGAGCGCGCCGCCGTTGATCCACCGGCTGCCCGCGAACTTTGAGACGCCGCAGCAGCTTCACAGCAAGCCGCTCGTGCAGCGCTCGCTCCAGAACACGACCGACCTCTCGTTCGGTGACGTTCCCTACGGCGGCCCGGAGCTCCTGCCCTCATGGATGCCATTCCTGGACCTCTACGTCAAGCTCCAGCTCGCCGTCGACCGCCAGATCGGGATCGTCCTCGACGCGCTGGCGAGCCGCCCCGACGTAGCAGCCAACACCGTCGTGGTCTTCACCGCCGACCACGGCGAGTACGGCGGATCTCACGGCCTGCGCGGAAAAGGCGCCGGTCTCTACCGGGAAGGGATCAACGTGCCGTTGATCGTCAACGATCTGCGCCGCACAGCCACGGCCTTTCCCGCGATCACGCGCACTCAGCTCAGCTCGAGCGTTGACATAGTGCCGCTCCTGTTGACGCTGGCCAGCGGATCGGATCAGTGGCGCGACGAGCCGCGCTACTCCCACCTCGCGACAAGGCTCGACCTCGCGGCGATCCTCCGCGACCCCACTGCTCCCGGGCGCGCCTACGCGCTGCACGCGACCGACGAGCTCGTGACGGAGTTCGCGCTCGAGCCGTACAGCATGATTGCGCCGATCCACATCGTCGGCCTGGTCACCGAGCGGGCGAAGTACGGCGTTTATTCGCACTGGCGGCGAGCGACCGTCGAGCCAGTCGCAGCGGCCCAGGAGCGCGAGCTCTACGACTACTCGACCCGTGCGGGCCAGCTCGAGATCGACAACCGCGCCGGCGCCAGTCGCCTCGAGGACAGCCTCGCCGCGACTCTCGATAGTGCAATCTCCGAGGAGCTTCGGGCGCCGCTGCCAATCCGGCTGCACGGCGCGCAGCGCACGGGCTTCGCGGACTATTTCAAGAGTGAGCAGCGCGCCACCGAAGTTTCGCTTGCGAGGCGACGCCAGGAGCTCGAGCAGATAGCCGTCTCCCAGCTCGGCAGCACGCCAGGCGGCCGTCGCCGCCACCGCCCGCCGAAGCCGACCTAGCCGCGAAGTCAGCGCTTCGCTTTGACGACCCGCGAGGTCGTGAGCGTCTGGCCGCCGCTGCCGAGCGCGACCACTTCGACGTAGGGCCCGCTCTTGCCGGCGCTCATAGTCGTCTGAAAGCCCGTTGTGTTCGTCGTGCCAACGCTATGGAGGCTCGTCGCCGACCGGCCCGCGAGCAGGCGCCACGCGCTGACGGTGGTAGCTCCGTTCCAGCTCGCCTCGACGGTCACCGAGCCGCTGCTGGCGGCTTGCGCCGCGACCGACGGCTTTGTCTGTGGCTGGCCGCTCCAGGGTGCCATGTAGCTACGGAAGTCCTGCACGTTGAGTCCGAGCGATCCGTCGAGCAGCACGTCCCCGGCCGAGTTGTACTCGGTGAAGTCGGGTAGCCCGCCGTAGCCCATCAGCCAGTTGCCGCCGCCGACATCGAGCACGTCGCCCTGACTCGATGCGAGCAGTGTGCGCGACGGGTTTGTGAACGCTTTGACCAGCGCGACGCTGTGGGTAGCCAGGTCTGGCGACAGCAGCAGGCCGCGCGACTGCGTCTCCTCTGGCGGCGAGGAGCCGTTGTCGAAGACCGAGATCAGGCCCCCGGGCTCCCACATCGCGTCGTGCTGCCAGAAGAACTTGACGCCTGGCCCCAGCGTGAAGGTGCTCTGCGTGCCGCCGATCCGCCACTGGATCGCTCCGCTCTGCAGATCGACGTCGTAGAGCGTCCAGGTGTTGCGCGCAGAGAGCAGCAGGTCGTCGGCGCTCCTGGGGTCGATCGAGTTGATGTGCACGTAGTCCCAGTTGTTCGTGTGGGGCACCGCGCTGTATGAGTCGGCCAATGGGATGTGCCCGAAGGCGTGCCACTCCCACATCACGAGACCCGTCTTGATGTCGATCTCTTCGACGATCGAGTCGTTGACGTAGGCGTCGGCGAGGCCGCCGATGTGCGTGAGGTTCAGCCGCACCGGATCGAACGCATCGATCCACGCCGTCCCCTGCGGAGTGACGAGGAACTCATGCAGGTCGGCGCGGTAGCCGTTGCCGGCCCTCACCACGGCGAGCGGTCGGTAAGACGTCGAGTAGATCTCGTCCTCGCCCTGGCCGAAGCCGAGTTGGAGCACGCGGCCCTGCCACCACGTGAGCACCGTCCGGCCGTCGTAGGTCTGGGGGCGGAAGTTCGTCGCGCTGTCCGCGGCCGCCAGCGGGTCAAACCAGATCAGGTTGCCGGCTTGGCTGGCGATCATCGGGCCGGCGGTGCCGGCGCCCTGGTATGGCGCGAGAAAGAGGTCGCCGGGGCTCGCGCCAGGCTGGGCGGGCGTCGTGATCCTCACGATCGACGGCGTCAGGCTCGGCGCCGAGAGGTAGTGCTGAACGTCTGCCGCGTTGCCCGCCCTGCGTGGGAATTGCTTTTGTGAGATCGGAGCCTGGTAGGCGATCGCGAACGTCGTGCGGACCGTCTTGCCGTTCGCCGCGCCGCCGCTCACGCGCGCGCTGACGTTCACCGTCTCACCAGCGGCGAAGCGATGGCTTGGCAGGAAGCTCTCGCCGGTGCCGGTCGAGTAGGCCTCGAGCCGACCGCCGTGGCGCCCGCTGCGCGAGCCGGTGACCGTCACATTCGAGACGGTTGTTCCGGCGCCGCCGAGGAAGCTGATCTGGGTGCTCGGCGAAGCGTCACTCGTCCCGGGCAAGGGTGAGACGGTGATCGCGTTCGCTGCTGCCGCGGCCGTGTTCGCCGCCGGGACCGACGTCGGAAGGTTGGCCGCCGGGGCCTCGCCGCAAGCGGCCAGCGCGAGCGCACCCGCAGCTGTCGCCGCGGCGTAGGCGACACGCGAGATCCTCCGGCCCGCGTGCAGCAATGGAATATTGCGGTGCGGTTCGTGCATCGGCAGTCGGTCGCGAGCGACGGGCTCGACTGCCCTGTGCCGCTGCGACGCGCCACAGTAGCGCACGATCGCGAGCCGGCGGCTCACTCCCCGCCGGCCCTCGTCTGTGCATTGTGCTCGGGCGCTTCTCGCTGTACGGGGCGGCGGTGGCGATCGCGCTGCAGGCGGATGAAGGCGATCGTTCCCCAGGTCAGCGTGATCCACAGCGTTATCGCGTGGTAGACGACAGACACCGCGGCGACCGGCGTCGCCCTCGCACCGTAGAGCACGAACATCCCGACGAAGCTTCCCTCGAGCACCCCGACGCTCCCCGGGATCGGTAGCACGTTTGCGAGCCAGCCGATCTGGTAGGCAAGAACGATCACCGCGATCGGCGGCGTGTATCCGGTGGCGCGGAAGCAGGCCCACATCACGGCGATGTTGAACCAGAGGTAGCCAAACGCGCCAGCGAGCCGCCAGTCCGGTCGCAGCAGCATCTCGCGCGTGTCGCGGATCGACCTCGCCGTGCCGCGCGCGAGCGCCGCGCGCCTGCCCGTGCCTCGCGCCATTGCGAAGCGCTCGCTCGCGCGGGGCAGCGCAAGCAAGGCGGCTACGGCCACGATCACTAGGCCGGCCGGCAGCAGCGTCAACAAGGGATCCGTCGGGCCGGGCAGGATGCCGACCCCGAGGGCGAGTCCGACGATGACGAGTGTGATCGCGTTGATCACGGTCGTCACGAGGAACAGGACCGCGGAGCGTTCCGCGATCTCGCCGAGATTGAGCTCACGCCCGTGCAGCAGCCAGGCACCGACCGCGAGGCTGCCGGCGCCCCCGAGCGACACGGCAGAACCGAAAGCCAGCTCCGTCAGCGCGACGCGCGCGCCGAAGAGGACCGGCGTACGGTCGAACACGAGTAGGAAGATCAGTATGTACCCGACGCACGAGAGAATTTGAAAGACGATCGCGGCCGCAAGCCAGCCGGGCGTCATCCGCGTGACGACGCGCCCAACGCCGTGAAGCCCGGGTACGGCGAAAAGCAACGCGACGACGAGCACGGCGAGCACCGATAGCGTGATGATCCCGTTCCGCAGCTGCCGCGCCTGTGGCTCGCGCGGTTCCCCGGCTTTGCTCGGCTCGGGCGCGCTCAACGCTGATGCCCCGGCGCGATCGCCTGCGCGAGCTCAGCCGGGCGGCCCCCGCGACGCGCGCGCCTGGACCCCCTCCGGGGGCGCTGGGCGTTCCTCACAGTGGGTCTCGCTCTCATGCCGTATCTGTCCTCGCCAGCCGAGCTCGCGACCACGCAGCCTATATGCGCTCCCGCCCGCGAACGGCCGGCGGGTTCGCGACGGCTAGTCGTGCAGCATCTCGCGGCGCGCGAGCATCCCGACGTAACGCGCGATCCGCTCGGCCCGCGCGTCCGCCCCGGTTACGTGGTGCAGGCGGTAGAGGAACGCGTAGCGATTCGAGCCATCGAGAGCGGCGAAGAACTCCGCCGCCGCCCGGTTGGCGTCGAGCGCCTGCTGAAAGTCAGCTGGGACGACGGCATCGCGCTGGCCGGGATAGGCCGCATCCCAGCGTCCGTCCGCCTTCGCCGCCGTCACCTGTGCGAGCCCTGGAGGCTTCATCTCCCCGCGCGCGATCAGCTCATCGGCCCTGGCGCAGTTCCTCACAGACCAGCGGCTGCGCGGCTTCCGCGGCGTGAAGCGCGTCAGGAACCAACGTTCATCGAACGGCGCGCGCTGCCCATCGATCCATCCCCAACAGAGCGCTCCGTCGAGCGCCTCGCCATAGCTGGCCGACTCGATCCCGCTCCCCTTCTTGGCGATCTTCAGCCAGGCACCGCCAGCCCGCTCATGCTCCCTCCCAAGCCACTCCTCCCAATCCCCACGCGAAGCAAAAGCCACCACCGGCAGCCCATCAACCCCAGAGAGATCACCGCCCACAACAAAAGCATCGCACCACACCAACGCCCCGACAGAGTTCCGAGGCCACCCCCAGCCCCCTCGTGAGGGGGTTAGCTAACGTGAAACGCCACGCCAAAGAACGCCACCAGCGGCCACAGCACGACGGCCAGCCCGGCCGCGACCACGCCGTGGAAGGCGCCGGTGTGCGCGAAGTAGTGGTGCGCGTGCGCGACGAGCGCACCGATCACGAGGTAGAGGATCCCGGGAAGCCCGATCCTCATCTCAGGCCCCGTCCGCCGGCTCGCCGGTCTCGCCGACGTAGTAGTCGACGGTGTCGCCGCGGCGGAACAGCAGCCGCAGCTTCGGCTCCTCGTTGAACAGCCCGACCTTGTCCGAGTCCGGATAGGCCGTGACCGCCGGCGTCCGCTGGGTCGAGAACATCAGCACCCGCGCCGTCTCGGCCGAGTGGTTGGCGATCCGGTGCGCGCCGGCCGGTCCCTCCGGGAAGCAAACCGTGTCGCCGGGCGAGAGCTCCTCCTCGCCGTCGGGGTGGCGCACGCTCGGCCGCCCCTCGAGGACGATCAGCAGCTCCTCATCGCCGGCTTCCCAGTGGTAGGGGCAGATGCTCTCCCCGGGCGGCAGCTCGTAGACCGTCCCGCCGAGCCGCCGCGCGCCGATCCGCGGACCAAAGCGAACGTAGCCCGCCCGGTAGCCCTCGGGATCCGCGTCGGGCGTGTAGGCGAACTCCGCGCCGAAGACGTTGAAGCGCTCCACTCGCGACAAGTCTGCCACGGTCATCGGGGGACGGGTCGGCGCATGCGCCGACCCGCGGCTGGGTGCATGCACCCAGCCGAACAGCCGGAGGCCTCGACGTCATACCTCGCGCGGGGTTGCCGGCTCGTCGGGGGCGAGCAGGCTGCGCGGCCAGTAGCCGCCAGCGAGCACGCTGTTCAGCTCGGCCGCGTAGACGACGACGCGCGCGCCGAGGTAGAGCCACGCCAGCAGGCCGATCACGCCCGCGAAGCTGCCGTAGGTCGCGCTCGCCTTGCTCAGGACGTGATGCACGTAGATCCCGCCGAGTGACTGGA
>DATAJI010000427.1:0-3021 GCA_036262195.1 Solirubrobacteraceae bacterium | reverse complement strand
CCGAGCACGGGGCGTCCAATAGGACGCGGTCGAAGCGTTGGCCGCTGGCCCGCGCTTCGCCGACGTCCGCGATCTCGACGGCGGCGATGTGGACCTTCATCCTGGCGATCGTTGCTTGTAGCGACGCCGCGCGTCCTTTGTGGCGCTCGACTGCGGTGATGGCGCCTTGATCGCGCATCAATGCCGCGATGTGGGTCGTTTTCGCGCCGGGCGCGGCGCACATGTCGAGGACTTCGTCGCCCGGTTGCGGGTCGAGTGCGTGGGCGGAGAGCATCGACGCGCGCGACTGGGGCATGAACCGGCCGGAGCTCCAGAGCGCTGAGCCGTGGGCGTCGAACTGCTCTCGCACGATCACCGCTTCGGGCGGGTCGCCTGGGACCGTCGTCGCGACGTCGAGCTCTGCCGCGAGCTGGGTCGCGTCGATGAGCAGCGTGTTGGCGCGCAGAGCATGCTCGGCGGGCTCGTTGGAGCGCGCGAGGAGCGCTCGGGCGCCGTCAGCACCAAGGCTTTCGAACCATTCCTCGGCGATCCACCGCGGGACCGAGTGCAGCGTGGCGGCGCCTGCTGGCGTTCTATCGTCGAGCGCCGCCAAGAGCTGCGTCTTCTCTCGGGCGAGGCGACGGAGGACCGCATTTACGAGCGCTTGTCCGCGCGAATCGCGCGCCAGCTCCACGGTGTCGTTGACGGCAGCGTGCTCGGCATCGTGGGTGAAGCAGAGCTCGTAGGCGCCGAGGCGCAAGGCAGCGCGCACCAGCGGATCGAGCTTGGCGACGGGCCGCTCGGCGCAGCGCTCGATCAGGTGGTCGAGCGTCGCGCGGCGCTGCACCGCGCCGTAGGCGAGGCGCATCGCGAGCGCTCGGTCGCGCTGTCCCAGATCGTGCGCGGCGCTCTGGAAGGCACGGTCGGTGTAGGAGCCCTGCTCGAACGTGCGGCGCAGGACCTCGAGCGCGACGCGGCGCGCGTCAGAGGGCATGCCCGCGGATGTAGGAGGCGGCGTCCATCTCCCGCGAGCCCGGAGGCTTGACGCGAAGGAGCTCCAAGGGCTCGTCGGCGGCTCCGTAGAGCAGACGCCCCTCGCGCACTACGAGCTCGCCTGCTGGGAGGGCCTGCTCGCCGGCGAGCCTGGCCTTGCTGACTCCGAGGCCGGCTGGAGTCCTGGCGCCGATATGTGGATGGAGGGCCCGAACCGTCCGCTCGAGCTCGCCGGCGCTTTTCGAGGGGTCGAGGATGCGGTCGTCCGGAGCGATCTTCTCGGCGTAGGTGACGCCCGCGTCGGCCTGCGGGACATAGGTGCGCGGGCGATCCAGCGTCTCGATCAGCAGCTGCGAAGCGATCGCCGCGAGGCGGCCCGCGAGCACCCCGTAATCGTCATCGGGACCGATCGGGGTTGCCTGCGCCGCGCACACCGGTCCGGCGTCCAGCTCAGCGACGAGCCTGATCAGGGACACGCCGGTTCGCTCGTCGCCGGCGATGATCGCCCGCTCGACGGGCGCGGCGCCGCGCCAGCGCGGCAGCAGCGACGGATGGACGTTGAGGATCTCGTAAGCCGACAGGATCGGCTCACGGACGAGCGCGCCGTAGGCGCAGAGGCAGATCACCTCGGGGGCCACCACTGAGAGCTCGGCGGCCGCGTCGCCGAGCCGCTCCGGCGCCAGCACCGGCAGTCCGAGGCGCTCGGCGCTCTGGGCGACCGGCGTCGTCTCGACGCGGCGACCGCGACCCTTCGGTCGAGGTGGCTTCGTTATCACGAGCGCCGGGGAGTGCCGCGAGCCGGCGAGCGCCTCGAGCACCGTCGCCGCAAAGGGCGAGGTACCGATGTAGGCGAGCGTCACTCCGTCTGTTGCAGCTCGCGCCAGACGCGCATCGCGTCGCGGCGCTGCTCGCGCGTCGTGCGATCGAGCATCAGAACGCCGTCGAGGTGGTCGATCTCGTGCTGCAACACGCGCGCCTCGAGTCCTGACGCCTCGATCGTGTACGGGCTGCCGGTCTCATCGACCGCCGCGACGCGGACGTGGACGTCGCGCTCGACGTCCACGTGAACGCCGGGAATGCTCAGGCAGCCCTCCTCGGCGACATCGGTCTGCGCTCCCCGCCATTCGATCTCCGGGTTGATCACCGCGACGATCGGACTGTCTGGCTCGACTCTGTAGACGAGCACCCGCTCGACGATCCCGACCTGCGTCGCGGCGAGGCCGATGCCAACCGCGCCTTCCATCACGCTGCGCATCCAATCGACCTGCCTTTGCAGCTCCCCGTCGAAGCGCGAAACAGGCAGTGCGCGCGTCTTCAACACCGGATCGCCAAGCGTGCGAATCTGCGCCATCGCCGCATCTCGGCGCGCGCGCTCAGCCGGCGAGAGCTCCTCGGACGGGACTGGTTGCTCAATCGTCTCCGCTTCAGATGCCACGGGTTGATTCTAAGGGCCCGCTCACTGCGGATCGACGTCGACGCTGACGGCGACGTCTCGGCCTAGTGGCGCGGCGACTGCCGCGCCGACGGCCGCCACGGCAGCGGCTCGATCGCTTGCTTTGATCAGGATCTGTGCGCGATCTCGAGCACGCAGCCGGAAAAGCGGCGCGGGGCCGAGGATCTGGGCGTTGTCGAGCGCCAACCGTTGGCGCAGGTCGTGCGCGGCACGCAACGCGCTCCCCTCCACCTCGGCCGAGCAGACGATCCGGATCAGCTCGCCGTAGGGTGGGTAGCCCAGCGCGCGGCGACGTTCGAGCTCACCGGTCAGGAAGCCGTCGCTGTCGTGCCTTGCCGCGTAGGAGATCGCGCGCGCGTCCGGTGCCAGTGTCTGAACGAGCACGCGCCCGTCGCCGCGGCCGCGGCCGGTGCGCCCGGCAAGCTGCGCGAGCAGCGCGAACGTCCGCTCCTCGGCGCGGAAGTCGGGGAACCGCAGCGTCTGGTCGGCGTCGATCACCACGCCGAGCGACACGTCCTGGAAGTCGTGGCCCTTGGCGACCATCTGGGTCCCGACCAGCACGCCGGCCGGGGCCGCTTCGAAGCGCTGCAGCGTCC
>DATAJI010000426.1:0-8238 GCA_036262195.1 Solirubrobacteraceae bacterium | reverse complement strand
GCCTGAGTAGAGGGCCGAATTGGCAAGCCAGGTCACGGTCGGGCCGAGAGAACCGGAAAACAACACCTGCCAATTCGCGACGAGCTGACTGAGCGAGCCGAACTCCAACGGGGCGCCGAGCCCTCCCGTCGTCGTCGACTCGAGCAACAGCCAGACGACCGGCACGACGAAGAAGATCGCGGCGACGACCAACGCGCCCCATACGACTAGCCGCCGGGCACCCCACTTCAACAGCCGCCGCGGCGACCACGGGCGCGGCGTGATCGACACGTCGAGCTTGACCGAGATGTTGACCGGTCGCATCTACTAGTCCGCCTTGAAGAGCCCTGTTCGCGACACGAGGAGCCCGGCGCAAACCAAGGCGACGACGAGCAGGTCGACGGCGATCGCGGCGGCATAGTTGAAGTTGTCGTACTGGAACGCGAGGAAGGTCGCGAGTGTGTTCGGAGACCACACCGGGTCGACGAGCTTCTGGCTCGCCTCGCTGATCAGCTGGGGCTCGGCGAACAGCTGGGTCCCGCCGGCGAAGGCGACGATCAGCATGTAGACGACCCACTTCTTTATGAGCGGCAGCTTGATCCGAAGCGCGGTCTGCAAGGGGCCCGCACCGTCGAGCGACGCGGCCTCCAGCACCTCCTCGGGAATGTTGGTGAGAGCGCCGTGGATCACGAGGATCCAGCCACCCGCCCCGGTCCAGAACGCGATCAGTGCGTAGACGATCGGCAGGTTGCCGGAAGCCAGCGAATCGCCGAGTGTGCTGTACCCGAGCGCGTGGAGCAGGAAATCCCACGGGCTCAACCCCGGCTGCAACATGAACAGCCAAACCAGCACGCTCGCCGACCCAGCGAACGCCGCCGGCATGTAGAACAGAAAGCGTAGCGGCGCGCTGACCCGCCGAGCAAGCGTGTGCATCACCAGCGACAGACCGATCACGATCACGACCAGCGCCGTCAACCAGACCAACAAGAACTCCCCGACGTGCTCAAACGCCGGAATCAGGAACCCTTGGTTGTAGGTGTTGACGAAGTTCGCCAACCCCGTGAAAGCGCCCCCAAACGAGGTCAGCGCAAGATCGAGCGCATACCCCGCCGGCCAGATACCGACCAACACCAGCAAAACCGCGTAGCCCCCGACGAACAAGTAGCCAACGCGTGACCGCCGTCGCGGGCCTACAGGCGTCACCGCCGCCTTTCGACGGGACAGGCCCGCGGAAAGGCCTACGCGGCTTAGCACTTGGAACCTACCGGCGCGCGACGTCCAGCCGCGCTGACACCATACATCTGATGAATTCTATGCCGCATCGCGGCGCATGCGGTTGACCGTCGACTACCGCTCAACGATCCACGCGATTCTAGGCCGTGCCCTGGTTTATCCGCCCACGCTCGGCGGCTGGGCCTAGCGCGCGAACAATCTTCGAAGACCCACGGCGGCGTGAGGCACAAGCCGCCCTTGCTACTAGGCCGCTCGCGAGACGTACACCGAGGGCTCGGGCCCCTCTAGGACAGCGACCAAGAGGCTGCGCTGGCGGTCCGTCAGCGAGCCGATCGTCTTGCTCTCCGACAGTTGGGCGGCGCGCAACACCCTGTTGCAGCGGGCGGGTCCCCAGCGTCGCTGACTGCGTAAGAGCTGGAACACCGCCATCGTCTCGATTTCAGACGGGCAGCTGAGAAGCACGTCCGACGGGCTGATCGTGCCGGCGGCGATCCTGCGCTTCAGCGCGGATCGCACGATGCGGATCTCGTTGGCGTGCCGCAAAGCGAGCGTGCGCTGCAGGCCATTTGCAGCCGGGGGTACTGTTCTCATGCTTCCTCCTCGTCCCTCTCCTGGCATGGGTCCGAGAGCGACTCGATCTGCGCCTCGATCTCGGCCAGCTGGAAACCCGACAGCATCGGCGACGATGCCGGCAGCCACAACACCGCCTTCCTGTTGGTGCTGATCGTCGCAGGTTCGATCAGCTCCTCTTCGGCCAGCCGCAGCTCGTGACCGGCGAGCATCCGCTTGTGGGCTGCGACGTGCAGCGAGCGAAACGCGTCAACGCTCCCTTGGCCCGCGGGGCTTTGAGCTAGTTCCAGCAACTCCACCGGCCAGGACACGGCGACCTCCGAGGCGTGACAACTGACGCTCGAAGTTCAGATCGACTGCCGGCCACAAACCGACCCCACCACCGTCCCTCTGCGGCCGATACTACTGCGCGCCGGAGCGGGCGGCAACGGCATTAGCCTCAGCAACTGACGGTAAATGCGCTCTAGCCGTTGCGCGGCCGCGCAGGATGCGTGACTCGTACGGGGAGCTCCGGCGATATCCGACTACGGGTCGATCAGCCCTTCGCGGATCGCGTAGCGGGTTAGCTCGACACGGTCGCGGATGCCAAGCTTCCTGTGGATATTTGCGCGGTGCGTCTCAACTGTCTTGGAGCTGAGCACAAGCATGTCGGCAATGGCCTGCGAGGAGTGGCCCTCAGCGACGAGTTTCGTCACTTCGCTCTCGCGCGCCGTCAGCGAGGGTCCGAGCGTTTCTGTCTCGCTGAGCTGCTCGAGCTTGTCGCGGAGCTGCGCTGGAAGCGTTGAGGGGTAGACGAAGTCCGCGCCGCGAATCGCGGCGCGGCAGGCGTCGACGATGTCCTTGTCGGCGGCACGCTTGGCTACGTACCCGGATGCTCCAGCCAGGAGCCCTTCGGACACGTACTGCTCGCGGTCGTGCATCGACAGGATCAGCGTCCGCAAGCCCGGACAGCGGCGTGAAAGCTCGCGCGCCGCCTGCAAGCCGGTGAGTCGCGGCATCGCGATGTCGAGGATCGCGAGGTCGATATCGCCCTCGAGGCAGCGCTGGACGGCGTCGGCACCGTTGTCGACTTCAGCGACGATCTTGAGGTCGGGCTCACTGTCGAGAAGGAGCCGGAGCCCGCCGCGGACCACGGCGTGGTCGTCGGCGATGAGTATCCGGACCGGGAACGGTACGGGCATGTCAGATCACCACACCGGTGTCAGCCACGACCAAGCGAACAGTGGCGCCGGAGCCGCGCAGCGACTCGATGGTCAGCTCAGCGCCGATCGAGAGCGCGCGCTCGCGCATCCCGCGAAGGCCCGGACCCTCGGCCGCAGTGGGATCAAGTCCGTGGCCGTTGTCGTTGACCTCGAGCTTCACGCCGCCACCGTCGTGCGGCGCGAGCTGGAGCGAGATGTCGCTCGCTCGCGAGTGGCGCAGCGCGTTCGTCAGACCCTCCTGCGCAACACGGTAGAGCACGATCTCGACGTCCGGCCCGCATTCCGGTACGAGCGGTTCCACGCAGAGCGAAACGGCTGCCGGCGCGGTTTCCGCAACGCCGTCGACCAGCGCCTCGAGCGCCTTGGAGATGCCGAGGTCGTCGAGGATCCCAGGCCGCATCTGCCAAGCGATGCGGCCCACATCATCGAGGATCCCGCGAGTCAGCTCCTGAACGTGGCCGAGCTCGGTTCGCGTAGCCGGCAAGCAGTCGTGATCGAGCGTGCGTTGTAGCTCCAGAAGGATGCCGGTCAGGCGTTGGCCGATCTCGTCGTGAAGCTCGTGACCGATCCGTCGTCGCTCCGCCTCGAGCGCCAGGTGCGTGCGGCGGTTGCTCTCGAAGCGCTCATGCTCGAGCCGGTCGAGCATCTCGTTGAACGTCGCTATGACCTGCGTGATCTCGGCACCGCCGCTCGCCTGCAAGCGAGCGCCCGGACGCAACAGATCGATCTCCCGCATTGCGTCAGCCAGGCCCGCGAGCGGCGTGAACGTCAGCCGCAGCAGCAGCGCGTTTGCGGCAATCACGACGAGCAAACCGAGGACGAGCACCAAGACATCGGTCACGCTGCCCGGAAACGGCACATACGCCGGCGTCAGCGACAGCAGCAGCGTCGGGACGAGAAGCACGGACGCGTTGACGATCACCACGCGCACGTAAAGCGACAACCCGCGATAGGTGCGCCCCAGGTTCAACCTGCGACCGGAGCGCGCTGCCGTCGCGCTCGCGATAAGTCGCGATACACGGGCCCGCGCAGCAACTGTGGGGTTGTGTGCGTCCATTCCGGCCTCGCCGGCCGCCCTCCGGGCTGGCAGAAATACGGGTTGCAATGTATACGGACCGTCGGCGGACGGCCGATTGTATGGACAGATGCTGAAATCGCAACACACTCCTAACGTCCATGAAGGAGCGAAGATGGCTGTAGCCCGTCCCCGCAAGGCGCTCAACGACGAGGACGGCTTCACGCTAATCGAGCTGCTCGTCGTGATCCTGATCATCGGCATCCTTGCCGCGATTGCCATTCCATCCTTTCTCAGCCAGACGTCAAAGGCTTACGACGCATCCGCGAAAGAGCTTGCGCGGACCGCCGAGACGACGGCACTCACGATCGGCACCGACAACGGCGGCAGCTACTCGACGGTTAGCGTGGCGACGCTGAACTCATACGAGTCGACGATCCAGACCGCATCGGGCGCCAACAACTCGTGGGTCGTTAGCGCCGCCCCGGGATCGAGCTCGACCAGCTCCTTCTACGTCGTCACGGAATCGTCGATCGCCCCCAACAACGAGTACGAGGTCGAGCGGACGTCGAGCGGAGCGATCTACCGCTTCTGCGCGCCACACGGCACGAGTGGCTTCCCCTACACCACCGGTAGTCAGACGACCAACGCCGCCTACACGCAGACGCAAGCCGGCTGCGTCAACGGCAGCTGGTGAAAGTGGCTCACCGCCGAGCTGCTGACGCAGCCCGGCGCGGTGAGCTAGCGCATCAGCATCCAGCAGTTGTCATACCAGCTGAACTGCGACTGGCCTCCGAGCAGCGGGTGGGGCAGCGTGATCGAGGCGGAGGTGCCGTCGGAGCTAACGGCAGCTGCGGCCGTGGCGCGCAGGTCCGCGTGTAGCTTCCCGCGTCCGCCGGGTTGGGCCAGGTAGTGCCTGATCGATGCCATCCAACGCTCGGCGCAGGTCTTGCCGTGGCGCGTCGCGTTCATCGGCGTTCCCACGATGGCGCAGACGGTCGCGGCGTCTCCGTGCAGCTCGGCGGTAACGAAGCGCGTCACCTGAGCGCGCAGACCGGGGACAGTACCGGTCGAGGCAGCAAGGGCCCCGCCGGGAAGAGCGAATGCCGCGAGTACGGCAGCCGACCCCAAAACAGCTCGTGAGCGCATGCCCACGAGGATACGCCGGGCGACTGACGCGTCAGTCGCCGGCGTGCGAGAAGACCGGCGTGATCTGATCCTCGAGACCCGCGTCTAGTACGAGCAGCACCTGGTCGCCAGCCTCCACCACCGTCTCCGCCGTCGGCACGAAGCCGGTCCCATCGCGCAGCACCGAGATCACGAGACTGCCTTCGGGAAGGTTGACCTCCGCGACACGCAGGCCAGCCGCGGGAGCGCCGCTCTGAACCTCGAGCTCGATGATCTCGAGCCGCTCCTCCTCTAGCGCCAGCAGGTGAACGAGGCCGTAGCGCGGCACCTCGTGCTCGATCAGGCGCAGGATCAGATCGGTCGCCGAGACCACCGGCTGGATCCCGAGCAGCTTGAAATGCTGCAGATTCCGCGGGTTGTTGACGCGCGCGATGACCCGCTCGCACTCGTACTTCTCCTTCGCGACCTGGCAAACCAGCATGTTGTCCTCGTCGTCGCCGGTGACCGTGATCACGAGATCGGTGCGTTGGACGCCGGCCCGCTCCAGCACCCACAGCTCCGTCGCGTCGCCGTAGTGCACGACGTGACCGAGCTCGGGCTCGACGAGCAGATAGCGGCGGCGATCGGACTCAAGCAGCGTCACCTCGTGGCCCTTGTCGATCAGCTCGCGGGCGAGGTTCAGGCCGACCTTGCCGGCTCCGACGATGATCACGTACATTCGTCGAGCCTCAAGCTTCCAACCCCAGGGCCTGCTCGAACATCTCGATCGCGTGCCGGGTGGGCGAGATCGTGTGCAAGCCCTGCTCGGCGTACCAGGCCGCGCGAGCCGGGTCCATGACGCGGCAGACGACCTTCTCGACGCCGAAGCGGCGTTGCACGATCTGAGCCACCGTCAAGTTCGTGTTGTCGCCGTCGGTTGAGGCAATGAAAACGTCGGCGCGCTGAACGCCGGCCTCGACCAGAGAGTCGACCTCGAGCGCCCTGCCGACCGTGAAGAGACCGCCAGCGTCCTCCCAGGTCTGACCGTCGCTGTCCTCGAGGCGCTCGTGCGAGAGCGGATCCTCGTCGAGGACCGAAACCTCATGGCCCGCAGCGAGCGCACGCTTGGCGACGGCCGATCCAACGCGGCCAGCCCCGACGATCAGCACGAACATCGGCGCGGGATGCTACTCGCCAAGACCCGGGCGCAGCGCAGCGACTCAGGTGATCAGCGGGATTATCAGGATCGCGACGATGTTCGCGACCTTGATCATCGGGTTGATCGCCGGGCCCGCGGTGTCCTTGAACGGGTCGCCGACCGTGTCGCCGGTCACCGACGCGGCGTGCGCGTCGGAGCCCTTGCCGCCGTGCGCACCGTCCTCGATCAGCTTTTTCGCGTTGTCCCAAGCACCGCCGCCGGCGGTCATCAGCACAGCGAAGAAGAAGCCGACGACGATCACGCCGATCAGCAGGCCGCCGAGCGCCTGGATGTCGATCAAGCCGACGACGGTGGTGAGCACGATCGGCAGCAGCGCGGGCAGGATCATCTCGCGCTGCGCCGTCCGCGTGACGATGTCCACGGCGGCCGCGTAGTCCGGTACCTCGGTGCCCTCCATGATCCCGGGCTTCTCGCGGAACTGACGACGGACCTCTTCGACGATCTTGCCGCCGGCGCGTCCGACTGCTTCGATCGATAGCGACGCGAACAGGCAGACCATCATGCCGCCGAGGATCAGTCCGATCAGGACCGGTGGCTGATTGATCCCAAACGTGACGTCCTTGCCCTTCTCCGCCAGTTCCTTCTGGAAGCCGGCGAACAGGACCACCGCCGCCAGCACGGCGGAGCCGATCGCGTAGCCCTTGGTGACCGCCTTCGTCGTGTTGCCAACCGCGTCGAGCGGGTCGGTGACGTCGCGGACCTCGTCCGGCAGGTCGGCCATCTCGGCGATGCCGCCGGCATTGTCGGTGATCGGGCCGAAGGCGTCGAGCGCGACGATCAGTCCCGTGAGCGAAAGCTGCCCCATGACCGCGACGCCGATGCCATAGATGCCTGTGGTGCCGCCGCCGGCGAGCTTCCACGAGCCGAGGATGCCGAGGACGAGAACGATCGCCGGCAACGCCGTCGCCTGGAGCCCTGACGCGAAGCCCTGGATGATGTTCGTGGCGTGGCCGGTCTCCGACGCCGCAGAGGTCTTCTTGACCGGCGAGAAGCGCGTCGAGGTGTAGTAGTCGGTGATGACGAAGAGGAAAGCCGTCACGCCGATCCCGATCAGCGCACAGAGGTAGAGCTTGAACCAGCCGGGCGTGTGCACGGCGTTGTCAAGCGAGACGCCATGCATCAGCCAGTAGGTGACCGGGGCAAACGCCGCCGCGGCAATCACCGCGGAGGCGACGAGGCCCTGATAGAGCGCGCGCTCGACGTTGCCCGCGCGCGAGCGAACGAAGAACGTCCCGATGATCGAGGCGATGATCGCAACGCCACCGAGCACGAGCGGATACAGGGCAACGCGCGTCTCCTCGTGGAAGAGGAGCACGCCGAGCAGCATGACCGCGACCGCAGTGACGGCGTAGGTCTCGAACAGGTCGGCCGCCATGCCGGCACAGTCGCCGACGTTATCGCCGACGTTATCGGCGATAACCGCCGGATTGCGCGGGTCGTCCTCGGGAATCCCGGCCTCGACCTTGCCGACGAGGTCGGCGCCGACGTCGGCGGCCTTGGTGAAGATGCCGCCGCCAAGTCGCGCGAAGACCGAGATCAGCGAACCGCCGAAGCCCAGGCCGATCAGCGCGGTGACAGCGGTCTTCGGCGAGTCGTGGAAGATCGCCGTGAGCGCACCGTAATAGCCGGAGACACCGATCAGCGCGAGCCCGACGACGAGCAGGCCGGTGATCGCTCCGCCCTGGAAGGCAACTCTCAGAGCGGATGGGACGCCGCCGCGCGCCGCTTCGGCGACGCGCGCGTTGGCACGCACCGAGACGTTCATGCCGATGTACCCCGCCGAGCCGGAGAGGATCCCGCCGATCGCAAAGCCGGCGGCTACCGCGATGTTCTGAATGAAGATCAGCCCGATGAACACGACGACGCCGACAGCGGCGATCGTCGTGTTCATCGGGCTGATCTTCATTCAGAAC
>DATAJI010000425.1:0-1683 GCA_036262195.1 Solirubrobacteraceae bacterium | reverse complement strand
GTCGTGCGGGCCTCGCGCCCCGCTGCCGGTAGAAGGTCCAAAGGCCTCGATGTCCGTCGGCGAGCCTGCTTAGTGCGAGAATCGGAAGATGCGCGTAACCGCGAAGGCTGACTACGCAGTGCGGGCGGCGATCGAGCTCGTCGGGGCGAGTGAGGACGCACCGCGCAAGGCCGACTCGGTAGCCGTGGCGCAAGGTATTCCGCCGTCGTTCCTCGAGAACATCCTCAACCAGCTCAAGAGCGCCGGCATCGTTCGCTCGCAGCGCGGGCCGGACGGCGGCTGGTGGCTGCGCCGCCCGCCTGAGGAGCTGACCTTGGCCGACGTGATCCGCGCCGTCGAGGGACCGCTCGCCAGCGTTCGCGGCGAGCGGCCCGAGCACCTTCACTATGCGGGTTCGGCCGCGCCGTTGCAGCAGGTCTGGATCGCGTTGCGAGCAAACATCCGTGAGGTGCTGGAGCACGTTACGGTCGGCGCGCTGGCGGCCGGCGAGCTGCCGCCCCTGGTCGCTTCGCTTGCCGACGAGCCGGACGCCTGGATCAGCACCTGACGCCGGCGAACCGGCTCAAAGCGGGCCAGTAGAAACACCGCGGCGCAGCGAAAGGTGCGTCGTATGTTCGTTGTGAGCTCGTAACAAGAGCTTGGCGCATCGCGGGCCATGGCAACGGGTTCTACGCGTGCAAGCAGTTTGGTCCAGCTTCTTGGAGGAGGCTCACAACAATGCAGTCGAGAAATCTCAGAGGGATGGTGTGCGCGGGTGCGCTCACGCTCACCAGCCTTGCCGTGCTCGCTCCGGCTGGTGCGAGCGCCCATCGCATTCACCATCGGCGGCTCCCGTTGCCGGGATCGCTTCGCGTCACGATCCACGCCCAACCGAACCCGATCGTCGCTGGCGAGCCTGTAGTCATCTTTGGGCGTCTGCTCGGCCGCAACGATCAGAACCGCCTCGTGGTTCTCTACCACCGCGCCGCCGGCAGTCCGCTCGGGTTCGTGCCGGTGCAGACGACCGAGACCGATGTCAACGGCGCCTATGAGTTCTCGCGCGCCGACGGTCGGGTCGACACGAGCCGAGAGTGGTACGTCGCGTCCGCGGGCGCCGTCAGCCGGGTCGTCAACGAGCGCGTTGCGAGCGTCGTCACGCTCAGCGTGACCGGGCCGGACAATCAGGCCGAGCCGGACGGCTCGGTGCTCTACACCGGCAAGGGCTACGTGTACACGTTCGCCGGAAACGATGAACCGGGCGTGCCGGGAGCGCGCGTCCTGGTGCAGCGTCAGGCAGCGTCCGGCGGGCTCAACGACTGGGTGACGATCGGTCGCGGCACGCTCGACTCGAGTGGCGACTTCTCGATCGCCCATTCGTTCGTGATCCCGTCGAGCAGCGGCGGCGACGCAAACGTCCGCGTCCTCGTGCCGGCGGACGGCACGAACATCGCCAGTCCGTCGCAGTCGTTCTCCTATGAGATCGAGCAGACGCAGAACGCGGCGCTGACGATTCTGCCTAGCTCCTACGCGATCGAAGAGGGCTCGAAGGACACGATCAACGGAGTCGACGCGGCTGGCGCCGGCCAGCTGCTGACGCTGTACGCGCACGTCGCGCACGAGCGCTTCCAGCCGATCGCGACGACCATCAGCGGCGTCGGTGGAACGTACTCGTTCCCGGTCAACCCGGTGTACAGCACCTACTAC
>DATAJI010000424.1:0-7290 GCA_036262195.1 Solirubrobacteraceae bacterium | reverse complement strand
CGCTGCGCGAGCCCCGTCTCGCGCGTGTGACCATTCATCCATGGTGTTTGCCGACCGCCGCCATGCCGGACGCCTGCTGGCCGATCAGCTTCAGCGCTTCGCCGGGGCGCGCCCGGTCGTGGTCGCGCTGCCGCGCGGTGGCGTTCCGGTCGGCTTCGAGATCGCCCGGGCGCTCGGCGCCCCGCTCGAGATCCTCCTCGTGCGCAAGCTCGGCGCGCCTGGCAACCCCGAGTTCGGCGTCGGCGCGATAGTCGAGGACGGCACACTCGTCCTTGACCGATCGACGGCAAGCCGCGTTGGACTGACCTCTGGCCTGCTCGAGGAGACCGTGGCGCGCGAGGCACGGGAGCTGCGCCGCCGCGTCGTCAGCTACCGCGGAGGTCGTCCCGCACTCGCTGTCCGCGAGCGAACGGTGATCGTTGCCGACGACGGTCTCGCGACAGGGGTCACGGACGTGGCCGCCGTGCGCGCGCTGCGCAGAATGCACGCTGCACGGGTGATCGTCGCCGTTCCCGTTGGCGTACGAGCGTCGCTGGCACGCGTGGGCAAGGAGGCCGACGAGGTCATCTGTCACACGGTGCCTCGTGAGCTGCACGGCGTCGGATTCTGGTACGAGGACTTCTCGCCGGTCAGCGACGAGCAGGTGGTGGACTTGCTGAACCGCGCGCACGCTGCATACCTCGCTGAGTAGCCACGGCGCGCGCCGGCTCAGGCGCGATTCGCAAGACGGCGATCACGACAGCACGTCGCGAGTCTGCCGAGCGATCTCGAGATCCTCGCGCGCCTCCACCACCAGCACGCGCGCCGTCGCCCCTTTGGCAGCGACGTCGGCATCGCCGGTCACGACACGGTTGCGAACCTCGTCCAGTTCTATCCCGAGATAGCCGAGTCCGCGCAGCGCACGCTCGCGGACCGCCGGAGCATTTTGGCCTACGCCTCCTGTGAACGCGAGCACGTCGATCCCGCCGAGCGCTGCGGCCATCCCCGCGATGCCGCCGCGCAGCCGGTGCGCGTAGACGTCGAGCGCGAGCGTTGCGCGCTGATCCCCGCTGTCCGCGCGTGCCAGCACTTCGCGCATGTCGGCGCTGCCAGCAAGCCCCAGCAACCCGCTTTCGTGCTCGAGCCCGTGGGCCAGCGCCGACGACGAGAGCCGCCCGTCGGCGAGCCAGAGCAGCATGCCTGGATCGACGCTCCCCGAGCGTGTTGCCATGACGAGACCTTCCAGCGGAGTGAAGCCCATCGTGGTGTCGATCGATCGGCCGGCAGCGATCGCGCAAAGCGAGGCTCCGGCGCCGAGGTGAGCGCTAACCAGCCGTAGATCCGCGCGCTCGCCGTCGACGAGCTCGGCGGCTCGGCGAGCGACGTAGGCATGCGAGAGACCGTGGAAGCCAAAGCGTCGAATCGGCCAGCGCTCGCGCCACGCGGCTGGCAGAGCGTACGTTGCGGCGGCAGGGGGGATCGTCGCGTGGAACGCGGTGTCGAAGCAGGCGACGGCCGGTATGCCTGGGAGAGCGCGACTGACTGCGTCGAGTGTGGCGAGCGAACGCCCTTGGTGGAGTGGTGCCAGCTCGGTCAGCTCGCGCAACTCTGATTCGACCGTGTGATCGATACGAACCGCCTCGCTGAAGCGCTTGCCGCCGTGAACGACCCGATGACCAACGGCGTCGGGGCCATCCAGCCCGTCGAGCGCGGCCGCGAGCGAATCCCGGTCCACGTCCTGGTCGTTGACCACCAGCTCGCACTCGCCCAGCGTCCCGTCGTCGGGGCCGACCAGCGACAGCTTGAGGCTGCTCGAGCCGGCATTTACGGCCAGCACGCGCACGCTAAGCGGCGTGTCCCGGCCAGGTCCAGTCGCGGATCTCCGCCGGGTCCTCGCCGTACGCGCGCGTGTACGCCCGGCAGCGCAGTCGGGCGTCCTCCATCTCCTGGCGCAGGTGCGCGCAGCGCTCGCCGAGGCCGTCCACGCGGTCGATCACGTCCATCACGAGGTGGAAGCGGTCGAGGTCATTCAGCATCACCATGTCGAAAGGCGTCGTCGTCGTGCCCTCCTCTTTGTAACCGCGCACATGGATGTTGTGGTGGTTGTGGCGCCGGTAGGTCAACCGATGGATCAGCCAGGGGTAGCCGTGGTAGGCGAAGATCACGGGCTGAGTGGTCGTGAACAGGGCGTCGAACTCGTCGTCGGATAGTCCGTGCGGATGCTCGCTGTCCGGCTCGAGCCGCATCAGGTCGACTACATTGATGACGCGAACGCGCAGATCGGGCAGGCGCTCGCGCAGGATTGCGGTGGCGGCCAGGGTCTCCAACGTCGGGACGTCGCCGGCGCAGGCGAGCACTACGTCTGGCTCGCTTTCTCCGTCGCTGCTGGCCCATTCCCAGATCCCGAGGCCGCGCGTGCAGTGGAGGGTCGCGTCCTCGATATCGAGGTAGTTGAGTTGCGGCTGCTTGCCGGCCACGATCAGGTTGACGTAGTTGTACGAACGCAGGCAGTGGTCGGCCACCGAGAGCAGCGTGTTCGTGTCTGGCGGGAGGTAGACACGGATGATCTCGGACTTCTTGTTCACGACGTGGTCGATGAAGCCGGGATCCTGGTGTGAGAAGCCGTTGTGGTCCTGGCGCCAGACGTGGGAGGAGAGCAGGTAGTTGAGCGAGGCGATCGGCCGCCGCCACGGAATCTCGCGCGTCACCTTGAGCCACTTGGCGTGCTGGTTGAACATCGAGTCGATGATGTGGATGAACGCCTCGTAGCAGTTGAAGAGGCCGTGGCGTCCCGTTAGCAGGTAGCCCTCGAGCCAGCCCTGGCAAAGGTGCTCGCTCAGAACCTCCATGACTCGACCGTCCGGCGCTAGGTGATCGTCGCCCGGCAGCCGTTCCGCTTCCCATGTGCGATCAGTCGCCTCGAGCAAAGCGCCGAGACGGTTCGACACGGTCTCATCCGGTCCCATCACGCGAAAGTTGTCCGCATTGTCAAGCATCACGTCCCGCAGAAAAGTGCCCAGCACGCGGGTGGCCTCCGAGAGTGTCGTTCCCGGCGCCAGAACCGGCACCCCATAGCGTCGGAAATCCCTCAGCTCGAGCTCGCGCAACAGCAAGCCCCCGTTGGCGTGCGGATTGGCCCCCATCCGCCGCTCCCCGACGGGTGCCAGCGCTGCCAACTCCGCTCGCAGGGCGCCGCCGTCATCGAACAGCTCGTGCGGGCGGTAGGAGCGCATCCACTCCTCCAGCTGCGCGAGGTGCCCGCGGTTTGTGCGGACTTCGGCCAGTGGCACCTGATGCGCGCGGAAGGTTCCCTCCATCGGCGCTCCGTCGACGGTCTTGGGGCCGGTCCAGCCCTTTGGCGTGCGCATGACGATCATCGGCCAGCGCGGGCGCTGCGCGTGGCCGTCCTCGCGCGCGTGACGCTGGATCGCCGCGATCTCCGTGCTCACCTCGTCGAGCGTCGCCGCCATCAGCTGGTGCATCGTCGCCGGGTCGGAGCCTTCGACAAAGCGCGGCGCGTAGCCATAGCCCTCGAGCAGCGAGCGAAGCTCCTCGTGCGGGATCCGCGCGAGCACCGTGGGATTCGCGATCTTGTAGCCGTTGAGGTGGAGGATCGGCAACACGGCGCCGTCGCGGCGCGCGTTGAGGAACTTGTTTGAGTGCCAGCTCGCGGCGAGCGGGCCGGTCTCCGCCTCGCCGTCGCCGATCACGCAGACGACGAGCAGATCCGGGTTGTCGAATGCGGCCCCGTAAGCGTGGACGAGCGAATAGCCGAGCTCACCGCCTTCGTTTATCGAACCGGGCGTCTCCGGCGCGACGTGGCTCGGGATCCCACCCGGGAAGGAGAACTGGCGGAACAGCCGCCGCAGCCCTTCAGTGTCGTGCCCGACCCGATGGTAGATCTCGCTGTAGCTGCCTTCGAGGTAGGTGTTCGCGACCAGCCCGGGCCCGCCGTGGCCGGGGCCGGTGACGAAGATCGCGTTCAGATCGCGAGTCTTGATCAGGCGGTTCATGTGCGCGTAGATGAAGTTCAGCCCAGGCGTCGTGCCCCAGTGGCCGAGCAGGCGCGGCTTTACGTGCTCAGGCCGCAGCGGCTCGCGAAGCAACGGGTTGTCGAGCAGGTAGATCTGCCCGACCGACAGGTAGTTGGCCGCCCGCCACCAGGCGTCGATCAGCTTGAGCTCGCTGGCCGTGAGCGGCTCGGACGCGGTCGCCGCCATCGACTAACCGTTCACTGAGGGTCGTGCGGGGGCTGGTGGCGGCGCTTCGATGCGAATCCGTGCGTCGATTACGAGCGGGCCACCGGGTAGCGCGATCACCGGGTTGAGGTCCATCTCGGCAATCTCGGGGTGGTCTTCGACTAGCGCACTGACGCGCAGCAATAGTTCCTCGAGCGCCGGAATGTCGCACTGCGGAGCCCCCCGGTAGCCGTCAAGCAGCGGAAACAACTTCAGTGAGCGAAGCATCTCGGCGGCGTCGAGGTCGCTCAGCGGGGTCAGGCGCACGGCAACGTCCCCGAGGAGCTCGGTGCTGGTTCCGCCGGCGCCGCACGCGATCAGCGGCCCGAAGGCCCGATCCTGGACCACGCCGACGATCAGCTCGACTCCGGCGGGGGCCATCGCCTGCACGAGAAACCCATCGAGCTCGAACCCGGCCTGCTCGACCGATCTGACAATCCGTCCGGCCGCACGCGCCACCTGGCTTGGGCGCAAGCCGATAACCACCGCGCCAACATCGCTCTTGTGCAACAGCCCGCGCGCGATCGCCTTCAGCGCGACCGGGCCGTTCAGCTCGGCTGCTGCACGCGCCGCTTCGGCGCCGGTCGCGACAACGCGTGATGCCGGTGGGCGTAGGCCGTAGCAGTCGAGCAGGGCTGCGACCTCGGCCGGCTCGAGCCAGCCTTCGGCCCTGCCCAGGGCACCGGCGATGACAGCGGCCGCCTCGTCCCCGCGCCGGTCGGCGAACTCCGGGATCGCGCCCGCGGGCGCCGCACGCCAGGCGCCGTAGCGCGCGGCGTGACCAACAGCACGGGCGGCGTCCTCGGGGAAGGTGTAAGCGGGAATCGGCTTGCCGCCGCGGCGCAACTCGACGGTCCCGTCGCCCTCGGCCATGAAGACGCTTGCCAGCGTCACATCGGGCGGGATGTGCTCCGCGGCTTCGGAGATCGCGGCGGCGACGTCGCCGGCTTCTGTTACGAGCGGCGGCACGAAGATCACGATGATCGCGTCGGCGACGCCGGAGCGCCCGACGGCCTCGATCGCACGACGGTAGTCCTCCGCGCTCGCCGTCGCCACCATGTCGAGCGGATCACCGAGCGACGCCTCCGCTGCAAGGAAGCGCCGCAGCTGCGCGCGCAGCCGCGGCGAAAGCTCGGCGACCTCGAGGCCACTGGCTTCGCACGCGTCGGCGCAGAGGATGCCCGGTCCGCCCGCATTTGTGACGATCACGACACGCGCTCCGCGCGGGGCGGGTTGCGAGGAGAGCAATGCGGCGACATCGAACAGCTCGCCGAGCGTGTCGGTGCGAATCACCCCCGCCTGACGGAACAGCGCGTCGACTGTCACGTCGGAGGTCGCAAGCAGCGCACCGGTATGCGAGGACGTGGCGCGCGCCCCCGCCACCGAGCGACCGCTCTTGACGGCGACGATCGGCTTGACGTGGCCAACACGGCGGGCGATCCGGGCGAACTTGCGCGCGTTTCCGAACGACTCGAGGTAGAGCAGGATCACGTTCGTGTGCGGGTCCTGCTCCCAGTACTGGATGAAGTCATTGCCCGACAGGTCGGCCTTGTTGCCGATCGATACGAAGGCAGAAAGCCCGAGGCGCAGGCTGTTCGCCGCGTCGACGATCGCGATTCCGAGGCCACCACTCTGGGAAAGGAAGCCGACGCTCCCGGCGGTGGGCCGCAGCGGTATGAACGTGGCATCTAGCTGCACCTCGGGCGCGGTGTTGAACACGCCCAGGCAGTTCGGGCCGACCAGCCGCATTCCGTGCGCGCGACAGATGTCAACGAGCTCGCTTTGCATCGCGGCGCCTTTGGCGCCGACCTCGGCGAAGCCGGCGGAGATAACGACGAGCCCGCGGACGCCGGCAGCGCCGCAGTCGCGCGCGACATCGAGGACGGACGCAGCTGGAACAGCGATCACCGCAAGATCGACTGCGCCCGGGAGGTCGCGGACCGACGCGTAGGCGGGCATCGACTGAACCGCGATGGCTGTCGGGTTGACGGGGTAGACGACGCCCGTGAAGCCGTTCGCGACGATGTTGTGGAGGATCTCCCCGCCGATGCTCCCGCGCCGGCGCGACGCGCCGATCAGCGCCACCGACCGCGGCGCCAGCACGGCGTCGACCGCTGCAACGCTCGCTATCTGATCGCGGTGCTCGAACCGACGCCAGCCCTCGGCGCTGAGCTCCGTCGGGAATCTCACTGTCACGACGTCAGCACCTGAGCGCACTTCGACCGGGAAGCCGCTCTCGCGGAATACGTCGATCATCCCGTGGTTGTCGGCGCGCGTGACAGCCGTGAAGGTCACGATCCCATGCGCACTGGCGTGCGCCGCGAGGTGCGCCAGCAGTGTCGTCGCAAGTCCTCGGCCTTGGTAGGCGTCGGCAATCGCGAACGCAACCTCTGCCGCCGCGGGACCCTCACACACGTAGCCGGCATGACCGACGATCTCTCCTGCGCCCCCGACTGTCGCGATCAGTCCGTATGCCGTGAGGCCATCGACCTCGGCGAAGCGGTGCGCTTGGCTATCGAGGTTCGCGCCGGCAGAGAAGAAGCGCAGTAGCCGCGACTGCTCGGATAGTCCCTGTAGGAACCTGAGTAGATTCTGCTGATCGGTTGGCCCGACCGGGCGCACAGGCAGAGTCGATCCATCACGCAGCACGACGTCCGTCTCGTCATGCGCTCCGTTTCGAGATCTGGCTGTGGCGATGGCGGTGGCTGTGCTCACGCGGATGCCTCGAGGTGTGTCGGCCTGCTCTCGCTAATCATCCGGTCAGCGGGTGCCCGTTCCATCGGCGGGGTGCCGCGCTGCCGATCCGTAGTAAGTACGGAGTGCCGGTTGCCCTGAAGGCAGCTGATTCCGACGCAGTGCGCCGGTCCTATCGCGGCGGTCGCGCTATCGTTGCTCGACCACCTCGGCTTCGGTAGGGACGATCACAGACAAGCTCAAAGCGGATCGACTGCGAACGCTGATCGATCTCGGGGGTGTGATCGTCTCCGAGCTGGACCTCGACGTGGCGCTGGCGCGTGTTCTCGATGCGGCCCGCGAGCTGACCGGCGCGAGATACGCAGCGGTTGGCGTGTTG
>DATAJI010000423.1:0-6074 GCA_036262195.1 Solirubrobacteraceae bacterium | reverse complement strand
GGCCGTCGCCGCGCAGCAACTCGCTCCGGCGCGGATGAGAGCGCGCCACGCGGCGCTAGCCCTGGCCGTGGCCACGGCGTTGTTTGCTGGCGGTTGCGGCGGTGGGGGCTCCCCGGGCGGCTCGCACACGGCGCCGCCCGTGTCAGGGCTCCCGGACGACTTCCTCGGAATCGTCTCCAACGACGCGTTTGCCGCTTCCGGTAAAGACCGAGCTCAGATCCTCGCCTCCGAGCGACGCACCGGCGTCGAGCTCCTGCGGGAGACCTTTGACTGGGCCACGATCGAGCCCACACGCGGCCACTTCGATTTTGCGATCTACGACGCGTTCATCGCGGCGACGGCCCGCGCGGGCCTGCAGGTCCTGCCGATCGTCTTTGGCCGGCCCAGCTTCGAGCCGGCGCAGCGGCCAGCCGGCGGGCATTTGACCGCGACGACGACGTCCCCGCCGGCGCGGCTTGCGGACTACGCGCAGTTCGCCGCGATCTTGGTGCGCCGCTACGGGCCGAGGGGCACGTTCTGGCACGCCCATCCCGGGCTGGCGGCGCACCCGATCCGCTCCTGGCAGATCTGGAACGAGCCCAACCTGCCGGTCTACTGGGCCGGTAAGCCGAGCGCCGCCGGCTATGTTGCGATGCTCGCGGCGACGGCACGCGCGATCCGGGCAGTCGACGCGAAGGCCGAGATCGTCACCGCCGGTATTCCCGACAGCACGCTCGGGATCGCTCTCGGGCCGTACGTGAGCGAGATGCTCGCGGCGGGAGCGCGGGGCAGCTTCGACACGCTCGCGATCAACCCCTATGCGAGCAGCACCGCCGGCGTGCTGGCGGCGACAGCCGAGGTCCGCCACGAGCTCGATCAGGCGGGGCTCAAGCAGACGCCGATCTGGCTGACCGAGATCGGCTGGGCCAGCGGCGGCCCGCCGTCCGGCTTCACCGTCGGGCCACAGTTACAGGCGCGCTACGTCCTTGACACGATCACATCGCTGGCGCGCGAGGCCGGCAGCGAGCACATCCGTGGCATCGTCTACTTCGACTGGCGCGACGCGCCGCCATACGCGGGCGGCGAGGATTTCTGGGGCCTCCACACCGGCCTCCTGGCGCTGAACGGCTCTGGAAAGCCGGCGCTCTCGGCCTACTACCAGGCCGCGGGCGTCCTCGGGACGCTGCCCTCGCAACGCTCGCATTGACGCGCCCAGGGTGCGGCGGGGCGTGTCGCTGGCCTGTCGTTTGATATAGTTTTAGATATCAACGATCCTGGGCTCCTTGTACATGACCTGCGCGTTCGGCTCGGCCTGAGCCAGCGCTCGCTTGCTCGCCGTGCGGGCACGACCCAGGCCGCGGTGAGCCGGATCGAAGCAGGGCAGACGATGCCGACCTGGGAGACGGTCCGATCGCTGCTGCTGGCGATGGGATACGCGCCGGACCTCGAAGCGCGACGGTTGGATGGCAGATGGGATCCGCTCCACCTCGCGGGCTTGCAGGCGCGAGCACCCGCGGAGCGGCTCTCGCTTGCCATCTCGGCGAATCGGCTCGCCGGACGTCTGAGGGAGGCCGGGCGTGCCGCCCCCCAGCCAGCCTGAAACTCCGCTGGACGCCGAGCAGATCCTGCGCGTGCTCGCCAAGCACGACGTCGACTACGTGCTCGTCGGTGGTCTCGCGGTGCAAGCGCACGGGCACGTGCGCACGACTTTCGATGTCGATGTCCTCCCGCGCCCGGAGCGCGGGAACCTCGGACAGCTCGCCGACGCGTTGAACGAGATCGACGCGCGGGTGCTGAACCCCGGCAGCGAAAAGCTCCAGATCGACGCCGCGATGCTGCCGCGGGCGACGCTGTGGCAGTTCGAAACGCGCCACGGAGCGATCGACGTGATTCACGATGCGCCAGGCGCGCCGGCCTACGCTGACCTGCGCGATCGCGCGCTCGAGATCGACCTCGACGGCCTCGAGCTCGCCGTCGCCGGGCGTGACGATCTGATCAGCATGAAGCGTGCCAGCGCCCGACCGGTCGATCTCGACGACCTCGCGGCACTGACCGAGCCGGAGCACCGCCAGCGCTAATCGGACGGCGGAGCCAACAACCCCGCGACCTCGTGATCAGCTGGTCAGCTGTATAACCGTGCCGTCCAAAGTCTCCAAGGGGAGGGTCCCAATGGCCGTTCTGGTTCGACACCGTGCTCCAATGAGCCCAGCGCAATACGACGAGTCGGCGCCGATGCTGATCCCGCTGCTAAAGGAGCAGCCAGGCTTCGTGCTCCACATCTATTACGAAGATGCCGATGGCGGTGTCGTGGACGAGGTGTGGGAGACGCAGGAGCAGCACGATGCCTGGTTCGACGCGAACGTGAAGCCAAACGTCCCGTTCGAGATCACCTCAGAAGTAATCGACCTTCACAGCTACCACAAGCCCTAGAGCAGTCGCGGTCGGAGTTGGGCGCGCGAAGCCGAGCGCCCGACTCCGACGGTCAGCTGAGCGGCACGATCAGTGCCCCATCAGGTCCGAGTCGTCGGTGAGCGCCTCGCCGTGGTCGAGTGCTGAGAGCGCCGCGACCTCGTCGTCGCTCAACTCGAAGTCGTAGACGTCGATGTTCTCGGCCATCCGCTGCGGGTTGGCTGACTTCGGCACGACGCTCAGCCCGAGCTGGATGTGCCAGCGCAGGACGACCTGCGCCGCCGACTTGCTGTGGCGCTCGGCGACATCGAGGATCACGGGCTCGCGCAGCAGCTCGCGGCCGAGGCCGAGCGGGCTCCAGGACTGCGTGACGATCCCGTGCGCGGCGTGGTAGGCGCGCGCTTCGTCGCGGGTCGTATAGGGGCTCAGCTGGATCTGGTTGACGTCGGGGACGACGCCGGACTCGGCGATGACGCGGTCGAGGTGCGCGGGCTTGAAGTTGGAGGCGCCGATCGCGCGGATGCGCCCCTGCTCGAGCAGCTTGGCGAGGCCGCGGACCGCGTCGACGTAGCGGTCCCGTCGCGGGACCGGCCAGTGGATCATGAAGAGGTCGATGTAATCGATGCCGAGGCGCTTCGTGGCGGCGGCCCAGGCCTCCTGCGTCCCCTCGATACCGTGCCACTCGGCGTTCAGCTTGGTCGTGACGAAGAGCTCCTCGCGCGGCAGCCCGCACGCCGCCAGTCCGCGCCCGACGCCCTCCTCGTTGCCGTAGGCGTAGGCGCTGACAAACAGCCGGTAGCCGGCTTCGGCGGCGACCACGACCGCGCGCTCGGCCTCTTTGTTTGACATTGGCCACGTGCCGAGGCCGAGCTGAGGCATCTGCGCCCCATTGCGGAGCGCCATCAGCGGCACGGATCCCGCCGTCATGAGCTGCATCCGATCGACCGGTCCAACCCGGCGGAGCGGAGCGTCAAGACCATGAACCCAGGCTATCGGAACTACTCTTGGCCAAGATGGCTAACCGCCCGCGCCTCGCGCTCGTCACGCCGTGGCCGCCCGAGCAGTCGGGCATCGCCGATTACGCCGAGCTGCTCAGCGCGCCGCTCTCGAGGATTGTCGATGTCGACGTCATCACGGCCGGCCCGCCGGTCGAGTACACGCCGCCGCGCGCCGACGGAGTGCGCCTGCGCGGAGCGTGCGAGCCGGGCCTAGGCGAGTCGCTGAGCGCCTACGACCGCGTCGTCTACTGCCTCGGCAACTCGCGCTTTCACCTGCACGCGCTAGAGCTGCTGCGCCGCCATCCCGGCGTCGTCCACTTCCACGATGTGCAGTTGACCGGCCTCTACTTCTGCCTCGCCGCCGCGACCTCGCCGGAGCGTCCGCACGCGGCGCTGATCGAGCGGATCGAGCAGACCTACGCAGGCGAGCTGCCCGACGGGGCCTTCGAGCAGGGCTTGCCCGACTGGGGGCAGCTAGCGGCACTCGGCGTCCTCATGACGCGCGAGATCCGCGCTCGCGCCGAGCGGAGCTTCGTGCACTCGCGATACGCGCTGGGGATGCTCGACGAAGACAGCGGCAGGCTCGCGCGCGGGCCGGCCACGGTCCTGCCGTTCGCCATGCCCGAGGTAGCCGGAGCGGGTTCGCAGCCGGTGGACGTGGGCAGCGATCCGCTGATCCTGCATCTCGGCGTCGTCAACCCGATCAAGGGGATCGCGAGCCTGATCGACGCCTTCGCCCTCGTGGCGGAGCGCCGTCCGCGAGCGCAGCTCGTGATCGCCGGGCCGATCGATGACGGCGACCGCCAACACTGGGAGGCTTACGCGTCTGAGCAGGCGCCGGGAGCGCGGATCGAGATCACTGGTCACATCGAGCGCGAGCGCTATTCGCGGCTGCTGGGTCAAGCCGCTGTTGCGGTTCAGCTGCGGAGCGTGGCAACGGGGGAAGCATCCGGTGCGATCGCCGACTGCCTCGCGGCCGGGCTGCCGATGATCGTCAGCGACCTCGGCTGGGCGGGCGAGCTGCCGGCCGACGCCGTCGTGCGCGTTCCCGTCGGCGCCGACGCGGTGCTGATCGCGGAGCGGGTCGAGGGGCTGCTCGGGGACCGCGAGAGCAGAGCGAAGCTCGCGGCCGCCGCGCGAGGTCACGCCACGGCGAGCAGCTTCGAGCGCGTCGCCGACGCCTACCTCGAAGCGCTCGAATTGCGCTGAGGGCGCAACTGACCATCGATCAAATGTCCAGTGGGCCGATGCGCTCGGGACGACGATGGGGAAGTTATTGACCTACATGGTCCGAACCTGCTGGTTTTGCGTTAACACTTCATGCGTGGACCACCGTACGACCCGTCAACTCCGCCAGCGGCGGGCCCCAGCCAAGGACTCGCCGCGCGCGTCAAGCGGGCAACGTCATCCGAACGCGATAGAACAGCCCCTGATGAGGATCCGATGAGCGCCCTCGACGAGGCCATTACCGGCGACGCCCAGTACCAGCGGGCGCCGCAATCGATGCAGGCCCCGAGGATCAGCGTCGTGATCCCGACGCTCAACGAGGCGAGCAACCTTCCGCACGTCCTGACCCGCCTGCCCGACATCGTCGATGAGGTCGTGCTCGTCGACGGGCACTCGATCGATGACACGATCGCGGTCGCGCAGGCGATCCGGCCCGACATCCGCATCGTGCTGCAGGTCGAGACGGGCAAGGGCAACGCGCTCGCCTGCGGCTTTGCGGCCGCGACCGGCGACATCATCG
Organism: Solirubrobacteraceae bacterium; assembly: GCA_036262195.1. GTDB lineage: Bacteria > Actinomycetota > Thermoleophilia > Solirubrobacterales > Solirubrobacteraceae > Palsa-513. The sequence continues at coordinate 941 of DATAJI010000423.1, read as the reverse complement.
TGATGATCGACGCCGATGGCTCAAACGATCCGGCCGAGATCCCGCGCTTTGTCGAGGCGCTGCTCGCCGGCAGCGACTTCGCCAAGGGCTCGCGCTTCACCGGCGGCGGGCACAGTCACGACATCACGCCGCTTCGCGCGGGCGGGAACCGGGCGCTCGGCTTTGCGGTCAACGTGCTGTTCCGCACGCGCTACACCGACCTCTGCTACGGCTACAACGCCTTTTGGCGGCACTGCCTGCCAGACATGCACGTCACGTGCACGGGCTTCGAGGTGGAGACCCTGATCAACGTTCGCGTCGCCCGAGCCGGGTTTTCCGTGACAGAGGTGCCGTCAATTGAGCACAAGCGCCTCCACGGCGAGAGCAACCTCCGCGCGGTGCGCGACGGGATGCGCGTCCTGCGCGCGATCCTCGGCGAGCGGCTTTCGCGCCGGCACATCCCCGTCGAGCCGGATGCCTGGCATCCGATATTTCATGAGCCGCAGGCTTCGCCCTCCGGCTGGGTCTCCCTGCGCGTCGCAGGTGATGACTGAAGATGGCGCGGCGCCGGGCGATAAGCCGGGTGCCGTGGTCGTTCCGATTTTCGTCTATCACTCGGTTTCAGATGTCCCGGCGGCGGGACAGGAGGCCTTCACGGTCACGCCGGCCAGCTTCGATGAGCATGTCGCGGCGATCGCGGCGTCCGGTCGTGTCGCGCTGACGATCTCGGAGTTCGCGCGCGCCCTGCGCGGCGAGCGGGCACTGCCGGCGGCCGCCGTCGCCGTCACCTTCGACGACGGCTTCGCGGATACGCTGGCAGCGGTCGAGACGCTGCGCGCGCGCGGTCTCACGAGCACCGTCTACATCACCTCGAGCCGGCTCGACAGCGCGTCAGGGATCTCGAGCGATGCGGCGCGCGAGATCGCTGCCAGCGGCGCCGAGATCGGGTGTCACACCGTGTC
>DATAJI010000422.1:0-10276 GCA_036262195.1 Solirubrobacteraceae bacterium | reverse complement strand
AGCGCGGCCCGCGGCTGGAAGCCACCGGGTATCGGGATCACCCCGACGCCATCCGCACGCGCCAGCTCGGCGAGCCGTCCACCGGTGGTGACGACGTAGCGGTGAGCGCCAAGCGCTCCGGCGGACTCATAACACGCGAGCGTTTCCTCGGTCTCGCCGGAATAGCTCGCGCAGAGAACCGTGGTGTCGGGTGTTGTCCACGGCGGTAGGCCATAGCCCCGGGCCGCGAGGATCGGCCGCGATGCCTGGTCACCAAGCGCGGCGCGAGCGAGATCGCCACCGATCGCCGAGCCGCCCATCCCCGCCACCACGAGTCCGCCCGGAGAGTCGTGGGCTTCGAGACCGGCGGATTCGACACGCCACAGCGCGTCGCCGAGCTGGGTCGGCAGACCGAGGATGTCGTCGAGCAGCCGCTCGGAGTCGAGCGCGCCGATTGCCTCGCGATCGAGCGCGGCCATCAGAACGCGACCGCTCGATCGCCGAGGACAACCCCCGGCGAGATCCGTGCGCCGGCGGTGATCATGTTGTGCTCGCCGATCACCGCGTCCTGACCGATCACAGCGCCACCGCTCACTTCGGTGTGCGCGCCGATCCTCACCCGCTCTCCGACGACGCAGTCACGCAGCACACAGCGCTCGCCGATCTGAGCACCCGCCAGGATCACCGCGCGCTCGAGGCGCGCGCCGGCGCCCACCTTCACTCCTTGCCCGAGGATCACCTGGCTACCGGCATGGACGTCGCTGTCGAGCTCACAGCCTTCGCCGATCAGCGCAGCGGGAACCACGCGGCCATCGATGCGCGCCGACGGGGCGAGGCTCACGTGGTCGGTGCCCATCGTCGTTGCGAGGGATGTGTCGACCTGGCCCTCGATCAGATCGAAGCTCGCCTGCAGGTACCCGCGCGGACTGCCGATGTCGAGCCAATACCCGCTCGCGACGTAGCCGTACATGCCGCTCCCGATCAGCAGCGGCCAGATCTCACGCTCGATCGAGACCGGCCTCCCGGCGGGTATCAGGTCGAGCACGCTCCGCTCGAGCACGTAGACCCCGGCGCTGATCAGCGAGTCGAACTGCTCGCCACCGGCATCGGGCTTCTCGAAAAACTCGCGCACGCTGAGGTCATCCTCGACACGGACGAGCCTGTACGCGCTCGGATCCTCAACCCGCGCCAGCGCCAGCGTCGCCGCGGCTCCGGTGTTCGCGTGCTGCGCGAGCTGCTCGCTGAGATCCATGTCAGTGAGCACGTCGCCGTTGCAGACGATGAATCGCTCGCCGAGTAGCCCTTCCGCGTGCTTCAGCGCGCCTCCGGTCCCAAGCGGCTCTTGCTCTTCGACGTAGAGCAAGCGCAAACCGTATGCGTCGCCATCGCCGAGCACGTCGCGCACGCTGGCCGCGAGGAACCCGCACGAGAGGACCACCTCGTCGACACCGTGCGCGCGCAGCCATTCGAGCATGAACACGATGAACGGCCGGTCGACGAGCGTCACGACGGGCTTTGGCGTCCTGGCGGTGAGCGGGCGCAGGCGCGTCCCAACGCCGCCGGCGAGGATCAGCGCCTGCACGAGCCTCGACACGGGCTGGCGCTCACGGCCGGCCGATCCCTTCGTAGGTCAGTCCGGCGGCGTCAAGGGCCGCCGGATCCAAAGCGTTTCGCCCGTCGATCACGAGCTTCCCCGACATCCGTGCCGCGACCTCGCTCCAGTCGAGCGAGAGGAACTCCGACCATTCGGTCACGAGCACGGCGGCATCCGCCTCGGTCACCGCGTCCAGCACGGAGTCGGCACAGTCGAGCTGAGGCATGACCTTCTTCGCCTCCTCCTCCGCGACCGGATCGTAGGCACGGACGTGCGCGCCTTCGGCCTCGAGCCGTGCGGCGAGCACGAGCGAGGAAGCCCCTCGCATATCGTCCGTGTTCGGCTTGAAGGCCAGCCCTAACACGGCGATGCGCTTACCGGCGAGGCTGCCGAGATGGCGCTGGAGCTTCGCCACGACGCGTCGCTTCTGCAGCTCGTTGACCTCGATCACGGCTCCAAGCAATTGAAAGTGGTAACCCGAATTGGCGGCAAGCAGCTTCAGCGCGCTCACGTCCTTGGTGAAGCACGAACCACCGTAGCCGACACCGGCCTGGAGAAACTTCGGTCCGATGCGGTCATCGAGACCGACGCCGCGCGCGACATCGAGCACGTTGGCGCCGGTCTCCTCGCAAACGTTGGCGATCTCATTGATGAATGAGATCTTCGTCGCGAGGAACGCGTTGGCCGCCAGCTTGATCATCTCGGCACTCGCAACATCCGTACGCACGAACGGAGCATCGAGCGGCTCATATAGCTCGGCGACCGCGTCGCCGGCCGGACTCGCTTCGTCCTCGCCGATCACAACGCGGTCGGGATGCATGAAGTCGTTGATTGCCGAGCCCTCCTTGAGGAACTCCGGGCATGAGACGTATGCGATCGCACCCTTCCCCTGTTCGCTCAACACGCGCTTGAGCGAGCGGCCGGTGCCGCAGGGCACAGTCGACTTCATCACGAGCGCGTGCTCGGCCGAGGACGGCACGGCGTCGACGACGGCGTGAACTGCACTGAGGTCGGCATCGCCAGAATGCGTGGGCGGCGTGCCGACGCACACGAACAGCAGGCGGGCGTGCTCCACCGCATCGTCCAGCACTGTCGAGAAGTGAAGACGCTCGCGGTTCTCGGCGATCAGCTCTGCAAGCCCGGGCTCATAGATCGGCACTTCGCCGCGCTGCAGCAGAGCGATCTTCTCAGCGTCGATATCGACGCAGTAGACCGCCGACCCGAGTGCAGCGAAGCCGGCGGCCGTGACGAGACCCACGTAACCGGTACCGATCACGCCGACCGGTTGGCGCGCACCTGCCATAGGCCGCCGAAGGCTATCGGAGCGCACCTGCGTGGTGGTCGGTGCGGCGCTAAGTGACGCCGGTGCTGCCGCTCGCGCCGGAGGGCCCGGTCGAGCCACTCGAGCCGGTTGGGCCGGTTGGGCCGGTCGAGCCGGTTCCGTAAGTGACGCTGAACGAGTCGCCGGTGGCCGCTAGGTTCCCGGTGGTCGCCTCCGACGGCTCGATCCGATTGAAACGGCTGCGCGAGTTGTTCGAATCCAGGTCGATCGCGCCGTAGATCCAGGCGGAATCGTCGATCCCTCCGGTTTGGAGGCCGTCGATCCCGACGGAGGTCGCTGTCGCATTGGTGAAGGTGAGGCTGCCGAAGTTCGTCAGGGCCAGAGGTGTGCAGCGGTTCTGGTTGCAGGCCGAGGGGGCCTCGGCGATCCATTCGGCCGCGCTTACATCCGGCTTGGGCGAGCGCATCCTTTTCGTGTGCTTGAAGCTCACGCCTGTGGTCACGTCGGTCAACGTGATGGTTGCCCGATCGCGCTTGGCACCGACCGTCGCTGTTATCTCGTCGCCGGGGTTGACACGAATCTTGTGGATCGTGTTCGGCCCCAGCGGGACGTACTCGTACCACGCGTAGTAGGAAACCTGACCTGACGCGGTGCAGTCGGCCTCCGAGCCAACCTGTTCCAGCGCCTTCGAGGTCTCCTTATACCCGCCTAGACCGACCCAGAAGGCAGAGAACGTCGGCTTCGCGGCGGTGCACGCCGCGGTCGGCTCTATCCAGGTGCCGGAGACGTGGGTGAAGTGCTTGGCATAGTCACTCGTCGACGGGCCGGTGATGGCGGCGTAACCCGCCCAGTTGGTGCTCGTCTGGCTCGGCAGCTCGCTGGCGTACGCGGTGCCGGCAGCGCCCACGACGCCGACCGCGACGACGATCGAAAGGGCCACTCGTCTCGAACTTCGCTGTGAACGTATGCGTCGCATCAGACTGAAGCAGCGTAGCGACGCGCATAAAGGGCCCCTCTCGCGAGGTCAACAATCACCCTAGGTCAACGCGTGGCCGCGCCAGAAGTGGCGGCAAAGCCACGTTCAGGCCGCGTCGAGGATCCGCAGGAAGGCTTCGGCACGGCGTAGCTCACGCGCCGCGCGGGCTGCCTCCTCGCTGCCTTCCGGGGCGGCCTCTTTGGCGCTCTGCGCTATCTCGCTGGCGCGCTCGAGCTCGCCGCGGTCGAGCTCATCGATCTCGGTCAGCTGCTCGACGAGCAGCAGCGCGTGATTTTCGGACATCTGCATGAAGCCCTCGGCCTGCGCAAAGCGCAGGACTTCGCTGCCGCCGAGGTGGATCCGCAGCTCCGTCGGCTCTAGCCGCGCCAGTAGCGGCGCGTGGTTTGCGAGAATGCCGATCAGGCCGAGGGTGGTTCGCGTCGAGACCATCTCGACCTCGTCGTTGAACACCTCGCCTTCGGGCGTCAGCACTTCACACGGGAACTTCGTGTGCGCCATCAGTGGTCTTTCTGCGCGTCCTCGACGACCTGGTCGATCGTTCCTTTGAGGAAGAACGCACGCTCTGGAAGCTCGTCGTGCTTGCCCTCGATCAGCTCGGAGAAGCCGCGGACTGTCTCCTCGATCGGCACGTAGGTTCCTGGCGTGCCTGTGAACTGCTCCGCGACGTGAAACGGCTGCGAGAGAAAGCGCTCGACCTTGCGAGCGCGCTGCACGGTGATCTTGTCCTCATCGGAGAGCTCGTCGATGCCGAGGATCGCGATGATGTCCTGGAGCTCCTTGTAGCGCTGGAGGATCTCCTTGACGCGGTTGGCGACATGGAAGTGCTCCTCGCCGACGATATCTGGCTTGAGGATGGTGGACGTGGAGTCGAGTGGGTCGACGGCTGGGTAGATACCCTTCTCGGCGATGCCGCGCGAAAGCGTTGTAGTCGCGTTGAGATGGGCGAAGACCGACGCAGGCGCCGGGTCGGTGAGGTCGTCGGCCGGCACGTAAATGGCCTGCACCGACGTGACCGAACCAGTCCGCGTCGAGGTGATTCGCTCCTGCAGCTGCCCCATCTCGGTTTCGAGCGTAGGTTGGTAGCCGACCTGTGAAGGCATCCGCCCGAGCAGTGCCGAGACCTCCGAGCCAGCCTGGACGAAGCGGAAGATGTTGTCGATGAAGAGCAGCACGTCCTGGCCCTGATCGCGGAAGTACTCGGCCATCGTCAGGCCGGACAGTGCCACGCGCATGCGTGCGCCCGGCGGCTCGTTCATCTGCCCGAACACCAGCATCGTCTTGTCGAGCACCCCGGACTCCTTCATCTCGAGCCAGAGGTCGTTGCCTTCACGCGAGCGCTCGCCGACGCCGCAGAAGGCGGACAGGCCGCCGTGCTCCTTGGCGAGGTTATGGATCAGCTCCTGGATCAGCACCGTCTTGCCGACGCCGGCGCCGCCGAACAGCCCGACCTTTCCTCCCTTCGCGTATGGCGCGAGCAGGTCGACGACCTTGATACCGGTTTCGAACATCTCGGTCGTCGTCGTTAGCTCCTCGACCAGCGGGGCTTCCTGGTGAATCGGTCGCCGCTCGGTTCCCTTCGGCATCGCCGCACCCAGATCGATCGGCTCGCCGAGCACGTTGAAGATCCTTCCGAGCGTCGCCTCACCGACGGGGACCGTGATCGGTGCCCCGGTGTCGATCACCTCAGCGCCGCGCGCCAGACCATCAGTGCTGTCCATGGCGACCGCGCGCACCCGGTCATCGCCGAGATGCTGCTGGACTTCGCAGACGAGCACGTCGTCGGCGGTCGCGGTGACACCCTTGACCTCTTCAGCACCGCTGGCGCGGGCGACGGTGATCGCGTGGTTGATCTCTGGCAGATGCTCGTGGAACACGGCCTCGATGACGACTCCCTGGATCTCCTCGATGTGGCCGATGTTCTGCGCCTTCGCGGCGCTCTTTGTCTTCGCAGCTACTGGCATCTCTGCTTGCTCCTTTGTTTGTCGCGTGTGCCCCGGTTTTGGGGCGAGCCGTCCGCTCAGACGAGCGATCCGGCGCCCGCGACGACTTCCAAGATTTCCTGGGTGATCTCGGCCTGGCGGGCCCGATTCATCTCGAGCGTCAGGTCGTCGATCAACTCCCCGGCGTTGTCGGTTGCGTTGCGCATCGCGGTCATCCGCGCCCCGTGCTCGGAAGCCGCTGATTCGAGCAGCGCACGGTAGATCGAGACCTCGACATAGTGGGGCACGAGCTCACGCAGCAGCTCGTCGGCCTCGGGCTCGTACTCGGCGTGCGCGCGCCGTCCAGAGCTCATATCGCCGCGCTCATCCTCGTCGTCGCTACCCGCCAGCGCCGCCGCAGAGGCTGGGAGCAGCGTCTCGCGGGTCGCGCGCTGGGTCAGCGGCGAGATGTAGGCGTTGTAGATGATCTCGGCGCGGTCGACCGCGCCGTCGAGAAAGGCGGTGATCAGCTCGCCCGCAATCTGACGCGCGTCCGCGTACGCGGGCCGGTCGGTGAACCCTGTGTAGGAGCCAGCGAGGTCGCGCCCGCGGAAGGTCAGCGACGACACACCCCGGCGTCCGCTCGCGTACCAGACCGTTTGGCGCTGCTCGGCCTCCAGCTCGCTCGCGAGCTGGGTGCCAGCGCGCACGATCTGCGAGTTGAAAGCCCCCGCGAGACCGCGGTCCGCGGTGATCAGCAGGATCGCGACGCGCTGCTGCGGCTCGCGGGTTGCAAGCAGCGGGATCCGGCTGATCTCGCCACCCGCGTCGCGGGAGGCCTGCCGAGTCATCCGCCGGATCGCGTCGGCATAGGGGCGTAGCGCCACGATCCGCTGCTCGGCTCGGCGCAATCGCGCGGCCGAGACGGCTTCCATGGCGCGCGTGATCTTCTCGATGTTCTTGAAGCTCGCGATGCGAGTTCTGACTTCGCGTTGTGAAGCCATCGACCGAGCACCGGCTAGGCCGGTGCTCCCTCCTCGGCGGGCGCCGCGGCCTCTTGCGTGGCCTGACCGTTTGCGGACTGGCCCTCAGTTGCTGCGGGCGATGCTGGCGGCTTCTTGGCATTGTGGTTCAGTGGGTCGGCCTCGTCGTCGATTGGCTGGCCATCCTCGTCGAGGTCATAGCCGAACGCCTCGGCATAATCACCGACCGCCTTGCGGACCTCCTCCTGGATCTCGTCGGTCCACTCGCCGGCCGCGATCTTCTTGCGCAGAGCCTTGTGATGGGCGTGCGCGTGCTCCGTCAAGCCGGTCAGGAACTCCTCCACGCGCGCGACCGTGATCCGGTCGAGGAACCCGTTGGTTGCCGCAAAGACCTGCAGTACCTGGTCCTCGACGGCGAGCGGCTCACGCTCGCCCTGGTTGAGGGAGGCCACGAGGCGCCCGCCGCGCGCCAGCGTCCGCTGCGTGTCGGCGTCGAGGTCCGATCCGAACTGCGCAAAAGCCTCGAGGTCGCGGTACTGCGACAGCTCGAGCTTGAGCCGACCGGCAACGCGCTTCATCGGAGTGATCTGGGCGTTGCCGCCGACACGCGATACCGAGATGCCGACGTTGATCGCGGGACGGACACCGGAGTTGAACAGCTTCGGCTCGAGGAAGATCTGGCCGTCCGTGATCGAGATGACGTTCGTCGGGATGTATGCCGAGACGTCTCCGGCCTGCGTCTCGATGATCGGCAGTGCCGTCAAAGAGCCGCCGCCGAGCTCGTCGCTCAGCTTGACTGCGCGCTCGAGCAGGCGCGAATGCAGGTAGAAGACATCACCCGGGTAGGCCTCCCGTCCCGGCGGACGACGTAGCAGCAGCGACATCTGACGGTAGGCGTAGGCGTGCTTTGTGAGGTCGTCGTAGATGCACAGCGCGTGCCCGCCCTTGTAGAGGAAGTACTCCGCCATCGCGCAGCCGGCATACGGCGCCATGTACTTGATCGGCGCTGCCTCGTCGGCGGCCGCGGCGACGATGATCGTGTTCTCGAGCGCGCCAGCCTCGCGCAGCGTCTCGGCGAGCTGGACGACCGTCGCCATTCGCTGCCCGATCGCGACGTACACGGAGACGATGCCCGTGTCGCGGTTGTTGATGATCGTGTCGAGCGCGATCGTCGTCTTGCCCGTCTGGCGGTCCCCGATGATCAGCTCGCGCTGCCCGCGTCCGATCGGGATCATCGAGTCGATCGCCTTGATACCGGTCTGCATCGGCTGCAGCACCGGCTGGCGCTGCACGACGCCCGGTGCCTTGAACTCGGCGGGCCGGGTTTCCGTCGTGCTGATATCGCCCTTGCCATCGAGCGGCTTTCCGAGCGGGGAGACGATGCGCCCGAGCAGCGCTTCGCCGACCGGCACCTCGAGCAGCTGGCCAGTGCGCTTGACGATGTCGCCCTCGACTATCTCCTCCCATTCGCCGAACAGCACGGCGCCGACGTTGTCGGCCTCGAGGTTGAGCGCCAGCCCGACGACGCCGTGTGGCAGCTCGAGCATCTCGAGCGACATCGCGTTCTCGAGTCCGTGGATGCGCGAGATGCCGTCGGCAACCGACAGCACGGTGCCGACCTCCGTCAACGTGGCTGCGCCAGCGTCGAGCCCTTCGATCCTGCTCTTGAGGATGCTTGTGATCTCGTCGGGGTTGATCTGCATGTGCGATTGGGCTCCTTGCGTCGCGGCTGCCGGCTAGGCGCCGCGGACGACTTCTTTGCGTAGTTGGTCGAGGCGGTTGCGGATCGATGCATCGAGGATCGAGTTGCCGACACGCAGGACGATGCCGCCGATGATGTCCGGATCCACGCGGCTGGTGAGCTGGACCTTGCGGCCGGTCTGCGCGCCGATTCGCTCGCCGATGTCGCCGACTGTCTTCTCGTCGAGCTCGATCGCGCTCGTCACCTCGACGGGGATCAGGCGGTTCTCATGCTCCCACAGCTCCTCGAAGCGCGCTCGGGTCGCGGCGAGCACCGGCATGCGGCGGTTCTCGATCAGCATGTCGAGGAAATTCTCAATCAATGTGTCGGCGCCGCTCAGCGCCTGTGCCAGACCCTGCCTTTGCTCGTCGACCGAGAAGTAGGGCGAGTAGAAGAACACCTGGAGATCCTGGCTGTCTGCAAGCGTGTCGGTGAACTGGGCCAGCTGTTCGCGCACGGTGTCGAGCGCGCCCTTGTCGTGGGCCGCCTCGAACAGGGCGCGGGCATATACGTTCGCGATCTCCTGCATCGCTAGCGGTCCTTCTCGGGGCGTCGCTGAAGGTTCATTTAGTTCTCCGACCCTTCAAGGACCGTGAAGTCGAGCTCACCGAGCGCCTCCTCGACCAGCTTGCGCTGGTCGGTTGCGCTGAGCGCCCGGCGCATCACCTTCTCCGTCGCAAGGATCGTCAGGGTCGCAACCTCCTTGCGGATCTGCTCGAGCGCCCGCTGGGTCTCGATCTCGATGTCGTGCTTGGTCTGCTCGAGCATCTTCTCGCGCCGCTCGCGCGCCTCGATCAGCGTCTCGCGCTCGTGCTCCTTGCCCGCCTCACGCGCCAGCGTGACGATCTCCTCGGCCTGCACGCGCGCCTGAGCGAGCTGGTCGCGGTACTCGGCGAGGACCTGCTCGGCTTCGCCGCGGAGCCGCTCCTGCGAGTCGATCGATTCCTCGATCGCCTGCTGCCGGCGGTCCAGCGCCTCGCGGATCCGCGGGTACACGGCCCGCTTCAGGATGAAGACCGAGATTCCGAACACGACGAGCGTCCAGATCATCAGCCCGACGTTGGGTGAGATCAGAAACGAGCCGCTGGAAGATGCGAGGGGCGTCATAGCGGTCTAGGCGAGGACGTAGCCGATGAGCCCGCCCACCAGGCCGTAGAAGAACGTCGCTTCTGTCAGAGCGAAGCCGAGCCACTGCAGGCCGATCAGGTCAGCTGCCATCTCCGGCTGACGCGAATTCGACTCATAGACCTTGCCGAACAGCATGCCGATGCCGGCTCCGGCCCCCGCAGCGCCGCCGCCGGCGCCGACGCCGATCGAGATCGCCTTGCCAGCGTTCTCGCCGACCGTCAGGTTCGACGCGACCGCGAGCAGCGGGTGGATGATTGACATGACGGTTTGAGCAAACAAGTGGGACTCCTTATCGAGCTAGTGTTCGGACACCGCGCTGCCGAGGTATATCGCGGCGAGTATGGCGAAGATGAAGGCTTGGAGGCCGGCGATCAGTACCGCTTCGAAGAGGTACATAACGACGCCGAACGGGAGCAGCAGCCAGGCGAGGAACTTCACACCGAGCAGCACCGCGAGGCCGCCGCTCATGAACCCGATCAGGATGTGGCCGGCGAGCAGATTCGCCCACAGGCGGATCGTTAGCGAGAGCAGCCGCAGGATGTTGGACAGGATCTCGATCGGAAAGATCAGCAGCAGCATCCCGCCACCGACACCGGCCGGGACGAGGCTCTTGACGTAGCCGACCGGACCGTGAGCACGCACGCCTTCGGCGT
>DATAJI010000421.1:0-5230 GCA_036262195.1 Solirubrobacteraceae bacterium | reverse complement strand
AAGTACAACCAACTGCTGCGGATCGAGGAAGCGCTTGGCAAACGCGCCCGCTTCCTCGGCCGGGACGCCTTTCCCAACCGCTCCTAGATCGGCTTACAAGCCGTCCTCCGGGGAGGAGCCGACGGAGCGGGAGCGAATGCGTGTGCATGTCCGCCGCAGGCAAGAGGTCCGTCCGTCCTCCCCGCGGACGGCAGCGATCGACGCGCATGCGCTGGGATCGAGTCAGCCGGGCTGCGATGCTGTTGGTGTTAGTTGTCCTCGCCTATCTCTACATCAGCCCAGTCCGCGGACTCCTGTCCGACCTCCAGGAGGCTTCGAGCCGTCACCTCCAGGTCGTCTCACTCGAGCGCACCTACGCACAGCTGCGCGGCCAAGAGCGAACGCTCGAGCGCGCGAGCACCCTTGAGATCGAGGCGCGCAACCTCGGCCTCGTCCGTCCCGGCGAGCGCGAGTACGTCGTCAGCGGACTACCGGACAACTGACGCGTCACTGGACCCGCGCTGAGCGTGCTCGACACCGCCCTGCACCACTGGCAGGACGGCGATCGGCGTCTGGGGCAGGCGCCGGTCGAAGCGCGACGTGCACTCGAGCGGGTGATCGAGCGGATTGTCGCCGAGCTGCGCTGGCGGCTCGGTAGCTCGTTTACGATCGGTGAGCTCGTCGACTGCTACGACGAGTCGCCCGCCTGGTCGCTCGGTCTCGCATTGCAGACCGCCCCGGCTGAGCCGATGGCCTGGGAGCAATGGGTGAGTGACGCGGCGTTCTTCAGGCATTTACGCCGCGCGCGGGATTGGCCCAGCCCACGCGGGTCTGGCTAGCGGCATTGGGCGGGGAACCGCTCGCGCGGCTGCCATGGACCGCCGCATCCAGTAGTTGTTCCCGTGCGCGGGCTGACCTTTGCGTAGCCGCGCGCGTAGCGTTTAGACAGACGCGGTCGCGCGCGGGACGCGGCGGCCGGTGCAGTGCGGGCCCGCGACTCGGCCGGCTGCTCTGCGTCACGGAACACGATTTTCCGCAAAGCGGAAAGATCTATTCCGCTCTTTTGATGACGATCTGGTCTTCCTCGATCGTGACCGTGACTGGGCGGTGACCGGCCCAGTGCTCGGCGTAGATCGGGTTGTCGCTGACAGCCGGGTCGAGCCAGAGGCCGTAGCCCTCCTCGCCGTGGTCGAAGGTTCCCTCGAGCGCGCCGGAGGCCGTCTTGCTACGGCTGCGGCTGCGGCTACGCCGCTTGGGCGGAGCAGTCGCCGCGTCGGCATCCTCTCCCTCGGTCTCGCGTCGTGCGCGCTCCTCAGCCTCGGCCTCTAGTCGCGCTTTCTCGGCGGCCTCTAGCTCGATTGCGATCAGCGCGTCATCCTCGGCGCGCAGATCGATCTCGTCGACGAACGCGGTGGCGCCGGCGCCGTCAGCTGCGGGCTCATCGTCGAGCAGGCCGTTCTCGCGTTTGAAGCTGTGGATCTGCTGGACGGTGACCTCGAGCTGGTGCGCGACCCACGCGTCCGTGCGGCCTTGGCGCGTCCAGGTACGAATCTGATTGAGGTGTGGGCGAAGGGATTTGCGAGCCATTGACCGCGCGCACACTAGCGGAAAGGGTCTCGTGTCTCGCGGTCGGCTTGCATTCGCGCACCAGAATCGGGTTAATGGAGGCTCGTCGATAGCGAAGCGAGGGTTGACCCATGCTCGTGCTGACGCGAAAATCGAACCAGAGCATCATGATCGGCGACGACATCGAGGTATCGGTGCTCTCGGTGATCGGCGAGAAGGTGCGGATCGGCATCCAGGCACCACGCGCCGTGCCGGTGTATCGGCGCGAGGTCTATGTCGAGATTCAGCGGGAGCAGGCCGACAGCGTGGCTGCGGGCGAGCCGTTGGCTGATCCGCCAACGGTTTAGCGGAACCAGCTGGCTTACCCGGCTGCTGTTATTGCATCAGCATGTAGAGCACCTTGAACATCACGACGCTGACGACGATCGCCGTTGTCGCGAGTGTCAAGGAGAGGACGACGAAGCGCATCCGCCCCATACGGACGTTGCGCTCGATCGTGCGCTTTCGGGCGCGGCGCTGTGTCGCCCTGTGTATCGCCTCGCGCCGCTGGCGATCGATTTCCATCTCTTCTTCGAACGCTCGCTCGAAGGTGCTGAGGCTTTGACGCATCTTCATCGGCTCGAGCGAGAGGGTACCGATTGCGCCCGCTGGATGGAAGTTGGGTCGGTGGGCAACGGAGCGGCTTAGAATCATGTCGATGTCGCCGGCTGACCTCTTCGTTGTTTGCAAGAACCCGGACTGCGGCGCCGAGGTGAGCCCGTACGTCACGGAATGCCCGTACTGCGGGACGCGGTTGCGCAAGCGCGCGCCGAAGCTCGACAAAGGCTTGCAGCGCGCTTCGAGTTCGCGGCGGATGCCCTCGCCGGCACTCGGCCGGCTCCGTCGCGGTGAGATCCCAGGAATCCGTGCGGACCGCGCGCCCTACGCTACTTGGGGGCTCGTCGTGGCGACGTGCGGCGTCTGGGTCGCGTCGCGCGCCAACACAAGCGTCCTCAGTGATCTCGCCGCTATCTCCCCACTCGGGTCACATTGGTGGCGCGTGTTCACCACGCCGTTCGTGTATTGGGATCCGCTGGCGAGCTTCGGCAGCGGCGTCTACCAGTTTGCGACGCTGTTCGCGGTCGCCTTGTTCGGCTGGCTTCTCGAGCGCCGCCACGGGTCGCTCGTCGTGCTCGCGTTGTTCATGATCGGCGCGTCGGGCGGCGATTACCTGGCGTTCCAAGTCGGGAGCCCGGGGGTGGTGCTCGGCGCGAACGGTGGGGCGCTCGCGCTGCTCTGCGCCTGGGCTGTGCCGGACATGCTCGCCCGGCGGCTCAAGCGACCGTATGACGGTGATCTCCTCGGCACCGCTGCGATCGCGCTCGCGCTGCTCGCAATGCCGATCGTCCGCTCCGATGAGGTGAGCGCCGTGGCCGGCGCCTTCGGCGTCGTTTGGGGCTACATCGCCGGTCTTGCACTTGCCCGCCGCGAGATTCGTTAGTGATCTGAGCTTGCCGGCGCGCTCCTACACGGCCAGCGAGGTCGACGCGGCGGTTTCCCGGCTCGCGGACCCCGATCGGTTCCAACACGCCTCGGCGATCGTCACGCACGCTGCGCCCAGTCTTGCCGGCGTGCTCGACCGTGCCCTCGTCGAGGGCGGATGGTTCGGCCAGGCGCACGAGGAGCTGCTGCTGCGAGCGAGCAGCGAGAACGATCCGATCGAGCGGCTCGAGGCGGTGCGCGCCCTCGTCGATGAGCAAACCCGCGTCGGCATGTTGGTTGGCGTCGCGGTCGGCTTTGAGCTCGCGAACGAGCTTTCAGACCGCGATCACACCCCGAGCAAGGAGAGCTGAACCCGATGGAAATCCACTACCTCGGTCACGCGGCGTTCGAGCTCAGCGACGGCGCAACGACCATCTTGATCGACCCGTTCATCACCGGCAACCCTTCCGCCACGGTTGCTGCCGCGGACCTCAGCCCGGACGTCATCCTGCTGACGCATGGGCACGGAGACCACTACGGCGACGTGGTGCCGATCGCCAAGCGCACGGGAGCGACGGTCGTCGCGATCGTCGAGATCGCCGAGGAGCTACGCGGAGAGGGCCTCGAGGACGTGCGTGACCCCAACATCGGCGGGACGGTGAAGTTCGACTGGGGATCGGTCAAGCTCGTTCCGGCCTGGCACACCTCGACTACGCCGAAGGGAACCGTCAGCACCCCCAGCGGCCTGATCATCGAGTTCGGCGGGAAGACCGTCTACCACCTCGGTGACACGGCCCTGTTCGGAGATCTCGAGCTGATCGGTGCTCGCCACGCGATCGACGTAGCGCTCGTACCGATCGGTGGTTACTACACGATGGACCGCGAGGACGCGGTCGAGGCGGTTCGCATGCTCGGAGCAGCGCAGGTCATCCCCTGCCACTACAACACGTTTCCCCCGATCGAGACCGACGCCGAGGCCTTCAAGGCTGACGTTGAGAGCTCCACGGCCTCCGACGTGATCGTGCTCGGCCCGGGGGAGCGCCACAGCGCGTGACCCACGCGATCATCCTGATCGAGGCTGAGCGCGGCGCGATGTCGATGCTCGGTGGGCAGATCGCTGACCTCGACGGCGTCGCCGAGTGCTATTCGGTGACCGGTGTTTGGGATTTTGTCGCGATCGTCCGCGTCCGCGGGCACGACCAGCTCGCCGGAGTGGTGCAGGAAGGCATCGCTGGGCTGTCGGGGGTCGTTCGCACCCAAACGATGGTCGCCTTCGAGGCCTTCTCGCAGCACGACCTCGAGGCGATGTTCGCCATCGGCGGATGAGCGAGCGCCCAGCATGAGGCTCGCCGCCGACGTCAAGCCCGAGTACGGACCCACGCTCCCCGATATCTTCGAGTTGAGGCTCGGCGGCGTGCCCAAGCGCCTTCGCAGCATCGCCGCTGCCGTCATTGCGGTCGCCGTCCTCATCACCGTGCTGCTCGTTGTGCGCGGAGGCGCGAGGTCGATCAACGGCGGCGGCCACGGAGTGTCCTTCAGTTTCAGCTACGCGGGTCTTCAGCGTGAGAACACTCCACCGGGCCAGTACGTGCTGCTGGCGGCGCGCCGCGCGGGGCGGCTGGCGGCTCGGATCACGGTCGGTCCACTCCACTTGCCGGACTACGCCGGCAACGTGATCGGCATCGAGCCGGTGATCGCCGCCAACTACATGCGCGCCTTCGCGGTCCGCACGCCGGGAGTGGTGCTCCAAGGTGCCGCCCCAACCGCCGTTGACGGAACGACCGGATACAACTTCACCTACACGCGCCGCATCGCAGGCAGTGACTACTACGGCCGCGTGATCTTCATCACCCCTCCAGGGCCACACCCTCGGCAGGGCTTGACGGTCTCGCTGCTCGCCCAGCCGGTCCTGTCCGGCATCATCGGCCAGGGCAAAAGCGCTCTCGCCGGCGCTCTGTACGAGCCCGGGCAGGGCGGCGTCGGAGTGCTGTTCCAGCCGGCCGGATTGCTGAGCCTGCCGCTGGCGACGCTGCGCGTCGCTGGCTGAGATCTAGCGTCCAGTAAGCCGTTGCCGGCGGCGCCAGTCTCAGGAACCGCTGATGCCGGTGGTGCCCGTCGGGGAGGTGCTGCTCGTCGCGCCCGTAGAGCCACTCGTGCCCGTGGAGCCGTTCGTTGACCCGCTTGCACCCGTGGTGCCGACGGCGCTCGTGGCGCCCGTCAACGT
>DATAJI010000420.1:0-4590 GCA_036262195.1 Solirubrobacteraceae bacterium | reverse complement strand
CAATAAGGAAGGTGAAGCGGGATCGCGAGGTCCCCGCGGTCGGGTGAGGTGAATGCCGGCCCGTCGCAGACCGGCTCGGCACCCTCCGGCAGCGAGTCCTCCTCCGAGCGCAGGGATCCCGCGCTCGGCGCGTCGAGCGTGACCGTCATCGCGATCGCCGGGGTGCACGCGTCGAACTCGAACACCGCGGTGTAGGTGCCGCCGAGCGAGTATTGGAGTAGCCATACGATGCGCCCGCCGGCGAACTCAACCGGCCCGAGGTAGGTCTGGGAATAGCCGCGCAGCGGACGGAGCTGGCCGGCGCGCCTGCTCGCCCGAAGCTGCGGCGTCGCGCGCGACGGTCGCATCGCCAGCACGGTCTCGCTGGCGCGCGCGTCGGTGACGGCGGCCCAGCGGGCGAGCCCGCTGCCGTATGGCGCGACTAGACCTTGATCCTTCCAGCCTGTCGGCACGAGCGCCCACAGGTTCTGGTCGCGATCATTTGCGATCACCAGGCCACCGTGCCCGCGCGGAGCGATCAGGAAGCCGATCACGAAGGCGATGAATACGGCGAGGATGGCTATTGCGGTGCCACGCCCAGCGTGAGAACGCCGGTCGCCGTCAGCCGGATCGGCGCCGGCCGCCAAGACGTCCTTCCGCGGCTTCGCAGCCCGAGTGGCGATCTGTGCCATCAGCCGCGAGCGCTACGGCGTGGCGCGAGTAGAGGCGGCGCCGATGAGCCAGGATTTCGCCGTTCATGGGGGCGCAACTGTAATCGCGGCGCAGAAACCGCGCGCATCAGCATCTGGGAGGGGTTGGCGAAACTCGGATCGGCCCCAGCTTGCGAGCCTTCTGCGGGCGCGCCGGAGCACGGGCGGTCTCGCCGCCGAGATCCGCCGCAGCCATTGCGATCATGGGCGCTTGATCGCGCTTCTCGTAGAACTCGCCGGAGCGGGCTGAGTACTTGCCCGGCACGGCCTCTCATCGGTGGTCTATGGCGACGCTCTCCCCTGGGCCACCGTGGCGATCAACGTCGTGGGGTCGTTTCTACTTGGGGTTCTCGTGGTCGTCCCGTGGTGCTCGACGAACACCAGAACCGTGCTTGGCGTCGGCCTCCTCGGCGGGTTCACCACGTTCTCAACCTTCTCCGCGCAGACCGTGCTTACCATCGATGCTGGGGAGCCAGGGCGCGCCATTGTTCTCGTGCTCGCCTCCGTAGTGCTCGGGCCGGGCGCCGCTGGCGCCGGGTACTACCTCGCCAGAGCGATCGCCTGAGCTTCGCCAATCGTTTCGCCAAAGCCCGCCTTTTAGCTGGTCGGCTCGAGCGCAAGCTCGACGATGGGGCGCGGCACGAGGTCGAATGCCCCCGCGAGCAGCTCGTAGGAGCGCCGCCGCAGCGCATGATCGTGCGTGATCGTGACGACGATCAGCTCCTGCGCTTCGTATTCGCTGGCGATCCGCTCGAGCTCTCGGCGAACCGTCGGCGGATCGCCGAGGACGATGCGCCGGCGTCCGCCGGGCGCGGGCGAGCCGCGACCTTGCTGCGCGAGGAAGTGGACCGCGATCTCGGGAGGCGGCACCGCGATCAGCTCGCCGCGTCGCAGCAGCGTCATCGCCATGCGGCTGCTCGACGCGAGGTACTCGGCCTCCTCGAGGCTGTCAGCGCAGAGCACCCAGACGCCAACCGCCTGCTGCGGGCTCGTGCGACGGTCGGAGGCGCTGAAGCGTGCGCGGTATTGGCCCGCGATCGGCGCGCCGTTCGGATTGATGAAGTCGGCGAACGCGTAGGGCAGGCCAAGCTCCGCGGCCCAGATCGCGCTCTGCTCCGAGGAGCCGAGCAGCCACGGCTCGGGCGCGTGCGGGAGGCCGGGAAGCGTCGCCGCGAGGCGTGCAAACGGATGCTGCGGCGGCATGCGATCCTCGATGTAGGCGAGCAGCTCTTCGAGTTGCTCGCGAAAGTCGTCCGGCGCTGCCTGCCGGCGATCGCGCTGCAATGCGAGCGTCGTGAGCGGGTCAGTACCGGCGGCCCGCCCAATCGCGAGATCGATACGCCCGGGGAACAGCCCGCTCAACAGGCTGAAGCTCTCGGCGACCTTCAGCGGGCTGTAATGCGGCAACATCACACCGCCGCTGCCAACGCGAAGGCCGCTGGTCCGCGCCGCGATCGGACCGATCAGCGCCTCCGGACTGGGACCGGCAAGCATCGGGCCGCCGTGGTGCTCGGCAACCCAGTAGCGGTGGTAGCCGAGCGCGTCGGCGAGACGCGCGAGGTCGATCGTGTTGGCAAGCGCCTCGGCACCGCTCGATCCAGAGGCGATCGGCGACTGATCCAGGACGCTGACTCGAAGTGGCGCGCTCATCGGTTATGCGGCGTTTGCGCCGCCTCCTCAAGATAGTTAGTGGCTCGCTCCGGCATTACCGCGCGCCGGCCTGAAGCACGCGCCCCGTGCCCCCAGGCGCAACGCGGGCCGGCTCTACCGCGACGCCGAACCCGGTCGCTGCGTACGATGAACCGGCGGTTGCGAGAACTACCTTGGGAGGACAGGAGCGGGTGATGGGCACGTGGCCGAGCAGATTGCCTGGCCGTCTCTGGCTGGCGTGCGTAGGTGCACTGCTGGCTTCGTTTGCCGCCGGCGCGGCGCAAGCTCGCGCCAACGTCGTGCCGACCCGGGGGGCCGAGGCGGCCAGCACGTCGAAGTCCGCGCACGCGCCGCTGCGAATGACGTTCATTACGGCGTCATCGACGACGAGCGGCGGACCGGTGGTGATGGTGGCGGGCGTTGCCGGCAGCGACCCGCACACGTTGGGCAGCGCCAGCACGGCCGTGCTATCGCCAAACGGCCAGCTCGTCGCCGCGGTGCGCCAAGGCGCCGGCTCACCGCCGCAGAGCTCATCGCTCGTCCTGTACCGCGCGTCGAAGACGCCGACGAACCAGCGAACCCTCAGAACCTCCAGCTCGCAGCTGACGATCCTCGCCTGGTCGCCGGACAGCGACTGGATCGCCGTGCTGGACGGGGATTCGCTCATCGTCGTGCCATTGAAAGGCAAAGCACGGCCAATCGCGAAGGGCACGATCAACGGAGCGAGCTTTGCCCCGACGACGCCCGACCGCCTCGTCTTCGCGAAGGCCACATCGCTGCTCGTCACCGCGCGCGTGAACCTGTACACGGTGTCGTTGAAGGGTGGGGCGCCGGTCCAGCTGACGCACGACGGCCTCAGCCAGTACCCGCTGTGGGGCCCGAATGGCATCGTCTTCTCGCGAGCGGCATCGCATACCAGCGCCACCTATCAGCTGTGGCTCGTCAAATCCAACGGCCGCGGCATCCGCCAGCTCACAAACGTCGCCATCACCGCTCCGTTCTATGGGCTCCAGCCGGTCGCGATCTCGGCCGACGGAGCACATCTGCTTGCGAACCTCATCGGCAACGGCACGACCGAGACCTGGGCTCTCAGCCTCGGCGCAAAGCCGAGCGTAGTCTGGGAGCTCGGCTCTCCCGACTCGCCGATGACCGGCAACGCGATCTCGCGTGATGGCAAGATGATCCTCCTCACAGAGGGCTCGGGGTCGCTGTCAAACGACGACTTCGCCGGGCAGACCGTCGTCTGGGTGCCGTGGATCGGAGGCGCCCAGACGACACTCGCGGCGCACGCTGCGTTCGCCAGCTGGGACTGGTAGCAGCAGGCGAAGCGACTACGATCCGGCCTTCGGGTGCGGAAACGGTGGCCGCCAGATTGATCCCCAGACGCAAGCCGCAACCGCACTCCGCCGTCCGGGTCCTGCGCCGCGCAGGCGTGGCGCTGTTCGCGCTGGCGCTTGCTGGCTGCGCCGCCGGGTCAAGCTCGAACCTTTCAGCAAAGCGACTGGCGCTGATCTATCGTGACCGCGGCCAAGCCTTCGTCCTCACCATGCCGCCCGGTGGCGCGGGCCGGCCGCTCGGCGAGAGCACGCAGGCGATCCTGTCGCCTGACGGCCGGCACGTCCTCGCGCTGAGCGCCAGCGCGACGCTCACGCTCTACCCCACCGCGCGCCGCGGCGTCGCGCGGGTCATCGCGCAACTGGCGCCGCCGCGCTTCGCGCCCGACGCGGCCCGCCTGCTCTGCTGGTCGGCCGACTCGCGCTACGTCGCCATCACCGCTGACGAGCGCTCCGCCGCGGGGGAGCAGAGCGCGCTGCTCGTGCTCGACGTTCGCAGTGGACAGATCACGACGCTCGCGACCGGCGACTTCCTCGGTGCTAGCTTCGCTCCGGCCCTGCCCGACAGGCTCGTCTACTCCGTCGCCAGCGTCGCCGAACTGGACGACGACGAGTCGTTGCTCTACGAGGCCAAGCCGAACGGTCGCCAGACGCGCGAGCTGACGCGCTCGGGCCTCGCGAGCGCGCCGGTCTGGGGCGCTCACGGAATCGTCTTTGCGAAGCTGCTGAGCCTCGGCAGCGAGAGCAGCTCGCCGCTGTACGCGCTGTGGCAGATCGAGCCCTCTGGCCGCGGTCTGCACCGCATCGGCACGTTCGCGGCGGGTCCACCAGTCGCCGACAGCGCCGGCGCCGCGCTCTGGCTCTCGGCGGACGGGGATCGTCTCGTCGGCGACTTCTACTCGGCCGCTTCACTGCTT
>DATAJI010000419.1:0-3353 GCA_036262195.1 Solirubrobacteraceae bacterium | reverse complement strand
CGACGTCACTCGGCGTCGAGTTCGGCCCGGACTTCGGTCGCCTGCAGCGCGGCGAGACGGTCGCCGGCGTTCGTCCCGAGCAGGTCGTCGGCGAGCCGCGCGCGGGCCGCAAGCTAGCGATCTCCGGCGACACGGCTCCGTGCGAGACCCTCGCGATCGCCGCGCACGGAGCCGACCTGCTGATCCACGAGGCCACCTTCGGTGAGGCCGAGCACGAGCGCGCGGCGCAGACCGGCCACTCGACGGCCGCCCAGGCGGCACAGGTCGCGTGCGATGCCGACGTCCGGCTGCTCGCGCTCACGCACGTGTCCGCCCGCTACGCCGGCGGCGAGTTGCGCGACGAGGCGCGCGCGGTATTTCCCGACACCGAGCTGCCCCGCGACTTCGACACGATCGAGATCCCGTTCGCCGAGCGCGGCGCGCCGCGGCTGATCCGAAACGGCGATGCGCCGGCGCCGGCGCCGGCCGCCTGACGCTCGCGCAAGCCCGCCGTCGCGGCGCGGTGCTACATTGCCAGCGGCTCCTTTAACCCGGTCCCGTGAGGCCAGGAAGGATGTAGAGAAGTGCCCGAGGTACCCGAGACGGTCGTCCTCGAAGAGGGCGACATCGCGCGAGCGCTGACGCGGATCGCGCACGAGATCGCCGAGCGCAACGCGCAACCCGCGGGCCAGCCGCCGTTCGCAAGCGCAGGCGAGCAGGCGCCGGGCGGCACGGCGATCGTCGGTATCCACCGCCGCGGCGTTCACCTCGCCCAGCGCCTGCAGCCGCAGCTCAGCGAACTCGTCGCCGGGGACGTTCCGCTCGGTTCGCTCGATATCGCCTTCTACCGCGACGACCTCGGGCTGCGAGCGGAGGCGCCCGTCGTCGGCGGCACACAGCTCGACTTCGCGATCGACGGAGCCACTGTCGTGATCGTCGATGACGTCCTTTTCACCGGTCGCACCGTGCGTGCGGCGATCGACGCGCTGCTCGAGTACGGGCGACCCGCCCGCGTGCAGCTGGCGGTCCTGATCGACCGCGGTCATCGCGAGCTGCCGATCCGGCCCGACTACGTCGGCAAGAACCTGCCGACCGCCCGCGGCGAGCGCGTCAACGTGCGCGTCGCCGAGCTCGACGGGATCGACGAGGTAACGATCTCCCAGGCGCGGGTCCTCGCATGAGGCATCTGCTCTCGATCGCGGATCTCGAGCGCGAGGACATCGAGCGGATCCTCAGCTCGGCGGCCTTCTTCGCCGACGTCGCCGACCGGCCGATCAAGAAGGTCCCGAGCTTCCGCGGCCGGCTCGTGATCAACCTCTTTTACGAGGCCTCGACCCGCACCCGCACCTCCTTCGAGCTTGCCGCCAAGCGACTGTCGGCTGATGTGCTCAACGTCGTCTCGAGCGGCTCGAGCGTCGAGAAGGGCGAGTCGCTTCACGACACGGTGTCGACGCTTTCGGCCTACGGCCCGGACGCGATCGTGATTCGCTCACCGCACGCCGGTGCGCCGGCGCTCGTCGCCGGCTGGAGCCAGGCCGGCGTGGTCAACGCCGGCGACGGCAAACACCAGCACCCGACCCAGGCGCTGCTCGACGTCTACGTGCTGCGCGAGCGCCTCGGCCAGCTCGACGGTCGCTCGATCTGGATCGTCGGCGACGTCCTGCATTCGCGCGTCGCGCGCTCCTGCGCCCAGGCCTTTCGCAAGCTCGGTGCGGAGGTAACCTTCGCCGGGCCGCCGACGCTCGTGCCGAAGGAGCTCGGAGCACTCGGCTGCGAGGTCCGTCACACCCTCGATGAGATCGGCGACGCCGACGTCGTCTACGCCCTGCGCCTCCAGCACGAGCGTATGAGCGAGGCCTTCCTGCCCTCGCTCGCCGAATACGCCGCGAACTACCAGATCAACTCGCGCCGGCTAAAGGTGCGTCAGCTGCTCATGCACCCGGGCCCCGTCAACCGCGGCGTCGAGCTCTCGGGCGAGGTGATCGACGCGCCGCAGTCGCTGATCGTCCAGCAGGTGCGCGCCGGGATCGTCGTGCGGATGGCGGTGCTCGTCGAGGTGCTCACCGGCTCGCACGCCGCCGACCCGACGGTGCAGCGCGTGATTGCTCCGGAGCCACAGCTCGCGTGAGTCCTGCGAGCAGCACCCGCCACGGGCGCGGCGGCACGCCGGCTCGACTGTTCTCGGCGCCCTCCCAGCCGGCCGACCTGCTGATTCGTGAAGCCCACGTACTCGACCCGCGCGCGCAGATCGACGGCCGCCATGACATCCTGATCCGTGGCGGCGAGATCGCCGAGCTCGCAGCGCCCGGCACGCTCGACGCCCCAGCCGGCGCCGAGACGATCGAGGCGGCGGGCAAGCACCTCTTCCCGGCCTTCGTCGATCCCCACGTGCACCTCCGTACGCCGGGCCAGGAGCACAAGGAAGACCTCGAGACGGGCACACGCGCCGCTGCCGCCGGCGGCTACTGCGCCGTCATTGCGATGCCCAACACCGCGCCGGTGCTCGACGATGCGACGCTGCTGCGCGGCGTCATCGCGCAGGCCCGCGAGCAGGCGCGCGTCCGCGTCGGCTTCATGGCCGCGATCAGCGTCGGCCTGCGCGGTGAGCAGCTGACAGAGATGACGCTGCTGCGCGAAGCAGGCGCGATCGGCTTCACCGACGACGGCCAGCCGGTCGTCTCGGCCGGCCTACTGCGCCGCGCACTGAGCTACCAGCGGCTCGCCGGCGGCGTGCTCGCCCTGCACGAGGAGGATCCGACGCTCTCCGCTGGCGGCGTGATGCACGAGGGGGAGGTGTCTGCGGCGCTCGGCCTCGCCGGGATCCCCGCGATCTCCGAGGCGACGATGATCGCGCGCGACGCCCTGATCGCCCAAGCCGAAGGCGGCCGGACCCACTTCCAGCACCTCTCGGCGCGCCAGTCGGTCGACGCCCTGGCCGCCGCCAAGGCAAACGGCGCGCCCGTCAGCGGCGAGGTCTCACCGCACCACCTGCTGCTCTGCGACGCGGAGGTCCGCTCGCTCAACACAAACTTCAAGATGAACCCGCCGCTGCGCAGCGAGGACGACCGCAGCGCGCTGATCGACGCCCTCCGCGACGGCACGATCGACTGCATCGCGACCGACCACGCGCCGCACTCGCGCGACGAGAAGGCCGTCCCGTTCGAGGAGGCTCCGATGGGAACCACGGGCCTCGAGACCGCGTTCGCCGCGATCTACACCGACCTCGTAGCGCCCGGCACGCTGATGCTCAGCACGCTGATCGAGCGTCTGACCGCGGCCGCGCGCCTGTTCGAGCTCGACACCCCGACGATCGTGCCCGCAGCCGAAGCGAATGTCTGCCTGATCGACCTCGACGCGACCTGGCGCGTCGGCGC
>DATAJI010000418.1:0-2985 GCA_036262195.1 Solirubrobacteraceae bacterium | reverse complement strand
GGCGTCAACTCGAGGCCTTGCCCGACCAAACCCGACGGCTGGTGCTGGTCGCCGCGGCCGATCCGGTCGGCGAAACGCTGCTGGTGTGGCGAGCGGCTGAACGCCTCGCGATCGGCTTTGAGGCCGCAGCGCCGGCCAGCGATTCCGGCCTGGTCGAGTTCGGCGCGCATGTCCGGTTTCGCCATCCGCTGGTTCGCGCTGCGTCCTACAGGTCTGCGTCAGTTCAGGAGCGCCAAGCCGCGCACGCCGCGCTGGCGGCGGCCACCGATCCAGAGGTCGATCCTGACCGCCGCGCCTGGCACCGCGCCCAGGCGGCCGCTGGGCCTGACGAGCAGGTCGCGGCAGAGCTCGAACGCTCCGCTGAACGCGCGCAGGCGCGCGGGGGATTGTCCGCGGCGGCCGCGTTCCACGAATGCGCTGCGGAGCTGACGCCGGAGCCGGCCCGCCGAACCCAGCGAACGCTCGCCGCCGCCCGTGCCATGCACATGGCAGGCGCGTTCGACGCGGCGTTGAGGCTGCTCGTCCTAGCAGAGGCTGGGGCGCTCGATGAGCTCGCACGCGCCCGAGTTGACATGCTGCGAGCCCAGATCGCCTTTCTCTCGCGTCGAGGCAGCGACGCCCCTGGGCTCCTGCTTCGGGCAGCCGAGCGGCTGGAGCCCCTCGACATAGGACTAGCGCGCCAGACCTACCTCGACGCGTTGTCAGCCGGAGTCTTTGCGGGCCGTGCCTCGGGCGGCATTGCGTTGGTTGACGTTGCGAAGGCCGCACTGGCAGCGCCGCGTCCGTCCGGAGCGCCGGGCGTGACCGATCTCTTCCTCCAGGGCGTGGCGACAGAATTCACCGAGGGGTACCCTGCCGCCGCGCCCACCTTGAAGCGCGCGCTGAGCGCGTTTCGCAGCGGAGAGCTCTCGAGCGCGGAACAGGGCCGCTGCACGTTCTTGGCTTGGCGTACCGCCTGTCTTCTGTGGGACGACGACTCCCTCGATGTGCTTTCCAGCGCTCACGTCAAGCGCGCTCGTGAGGCTGGCGCACTCACCGAGCTCCCCTTAGCCCTCACCGGGCGCATCTACGCCGCCACGTTCGGCGGCGAGCTGCTCAGAGCGTCGTCGCTGGTCGATGAACTGACGGCCGTCTGCGCGGTGATCGGCGCGCGCCCGCCGCCATACGGCCCACTGACCCTCGCTGCGTGGCGGGGCCGAGAGGGCGAGGCCTCCCGGCTGATCGAGGCGGCCACAAACGAGGTAGGAGGGCGAGGCGAAAGGCTCGCGGTGGGCGCCGCGCACGGGGCGAACGCTCTGCTACTCAACGGCCTCGGGCGCTACCACGACGCGATGGTCGCTGCCGAACGCTCCCTCGAGCATCCAGAGGATCAGGGATTCTCCGAGTGGGGGATGGTGGATTTGATTGAGGCGGCCGTCCGCAGCGGTAAGCCCGAGCGCGCGACTGACGCACTTCAACGGCTGTCGCAGTCGACGCGCGTGAGCGGCACGGACTGGGGCTTGGGCATCGAAGCGCGTTCATTGGCACTCCTCAGCGAGGGAGAGGTAGCCGACGGTCGGTACCGCCTGGCAGTCGAGCGGCTTACCCGCACGCGCATGCGCGGGGAGCTCGCCCGAGCGCATCTGCTCTACGGGGAGTGGTTACGCCGCGAGCGCCGGCGGGTTGACGCTCGCGAGCAACTGCGCACCGCGCACGACATGTTCGACGCAATGAGCGCCGAGGCGTTCACCGAGCGGGCGAGGCGGGAATTATTGGCCACCGGAGAGACCGCTCGCAAGCGCGTCGTCGAGACCCGCGACGACCTCACCGCTCAGGAGGCTCAGATCGCGCGCCTCGCCCGCGACGGCCTCTCGAACCCAGAGATCGGGGCGCGGCTATTCATCAGCCCACGGACGGTCAAGTACCACCTGCGCAAAGTCTTCACCAAGCTCGACATCACCTCACGAACCGAACTCGACAACGTTCTGCCCCGGGAATCCGTCGCCCTCCGTTCGGCTTAGCCCTGGTGAGGTCGAACGCAGGCGCTTGCCGCTCATGGGATCACGCAGAACACGGTACGCGGCGCTGCTCCCGGATCGCAGCCACTAGTGTCGCGCGTCTGAAGTTGGTTGACGGGTGGCGCGGGGCAGGATGTCGTGGCCGATGCCGGCGACGAGCGATTCCCCATCGCACAGATGGAACGACGACGCCGTCGGCGGCCAATTAGGACGCTCAATCGTCCGATCGGCTACTCGTAGCGAAGCCGAGTCGGCGCACAGAATACTGATGAGGTGCGTCAGCTCCTGCATCCGGGTGCCACGCAGCCCAGCCGAGGTCGGAAACGGATTGGGTAGCGCGGCTTTTTAGTTGTTGCGGCTTCATCTATCGTGTTCCAGTAGCCGAGCGCGGCAGCAATCTCGGCTCTCTTTTGGGCAAGCGGGATGGGATCTGTTCATGGCTGCGTTGACACTGCGTGGATCGGGTCGATCGGATGCTCGCCGCGGTGGGTCGATTTCTCTTGTGTCAACGAACTGCTCGCCGCGGCGGGTGCTACTCGTCTCGGCTCCGGTCCAATCCCGAAGACAAGCGCGTGTCTGCCCAGGCCCGCGTTTCTCCGGCCGCATGACGAGTGATAGCGCAGCCGTAACCGCGCGGATATGTGGTTGGACCACTGGCCGAGAGCGCGACATGTTCGACCTGATCACGCTCATCGCTCGGTTCGGTATGGCCCGCAGGGCGTGACTCGACCATGTTGTAGAGGACCGACGTCACGGTTGGGTCTTACCTGTCGAGCCAAACAGGTCGATGTGCTGTTCGACGACGGCTTGGACGGAGGCAATGACGGGTGCGATGAGTTTCACGATCGCGTACTCATCGGGGTGGGCGGCCAGCTGACCCTCCAGCGTCGTGCGGTAGGCGTAACGCAGGTCGGAGTTGATGTTGATCTTGTTGACGCCGATCCGCGCGGCGCTCTGGAAATAGTGGCCCGGGGTGCCGCTGCCGCCG
>DATAJI010000417.1:0-8647 GCA_036262195.1 Solirubrobacteraceae bacterium | reverse complement strand
GGACGAGCCCGAGAGCGCGACGGCGGTGTTCACCGAGGTCGGGGAGGTATCCCACCTCGACGTCGCCGATATGCACGATCAGGTGGCGCGCCGAGCCGCGGCGCGGCCGGCTCATTGTGGCGTCCTCGCGGTTGTCGCGAGCAGCGGTATCGGCGCGCTGTTCGAAAGCCTTGGGGCAAACGCCCTCGACGGCGGACCGACGCTCAACCCGTCGACGTACGAGCTGCTGGCCGGGATCCACGCCGTTCCTGCCGAGGAGGTGGTGGTCCTGGCCAACAACCCGAGCGTGATCCTGGCCGCCGAGCACGCCGCCGAGCTCTCCGACAAGAACGTCGTGGTCGTGCCGTCGCGCTCGCAACAGGCGGCGCTCGTGGCGCTCGTCGCCTATTCGCCGGAGGGCGGCGCTGCCGAGAACGCCGCGGCGATCGAGGCAGCCCTCGAACGCGTTCGCAGCGGCTCCGTTGCTCCTGCCGCCCGCGATGACACGGAGGGCCGTTTCCGCGCCGGCGACGCGGTCGGCTTCGTCGATGAGACGCTCGTCGCGTGGGGGCAGCCCGAGGCGACCCTGAGCCAGGTCCTGGTGACACTTGGTGATGGCAGCGAGCTGATCACATGCATCGCCGGCGAGGACGCGCCGCTCGCGAGTGAGCGCGTCGCGACCTTGGTCCCCAGTGAGGTCGAGCTCGAGCACCGCGACGGGGGTCAGCCCGGGCATTGGTGGTTGCTTAGTGCGGAGTGAGCCTCGCCGCAGCCCGCGTGCGCGGTCTCGGCGGGCTCACGCTGGCTCCGGTGTCGTGACCGCGCGTCGGTTCATCATCCGGTGATGGCCGTTGAACAGGCGTCGCGTCTCGGCTTCGCCGGGGTGGAGGTAGCGGATCCGTCGGCATTGCTCGAGGCGGTGCGGTGGCTGCGGCCGTCGCGGCTGGAGCGGCCGCTGGCGCTGAAAGGCAAGGTTGGGGAGGCGGCGGCGTCGCTCGGCCTCGAGACGTTCGGTGACCTGCTCGAGCACGTGCCGCGGTCGCGGCGCGAGGGGCGGACGGTTGCGGCGCTGAGCGCGGGTGAGACTGCGACGGTCGTAGTTGAAGTGCGGACGATCACCCAGCGGCCGGTTCGTCGACGTGGAATGCGTCCGATCGTCGAAGCCACCGTCGCTGACGAGAGCGGGCCAATGGTCGCTACATTCTTCAACCAGCCGTGGCTGGCGCGACGCTACGTTCCCGGTACGCGGCTCGTGCTGCACGGGAAGTACGAGGGGCGCAGCCGCTTTCGCGTCGCCGCGCATGCCAGGACCGACGAGTCCGGGTCCGGCGAGGAAGGGGTCTCACACTACGCGGCGACCGAAGGCATCTCGAGCACGCAGATCCTCGCGCTGATGCGTGAGGCCCGCGATCTGCTTGGCGATGTCGTCGAGCCGCTGCCGGGCCGCATCCGCGCGTCCGAGCGGTTGCCGGCCCGCGGCACCGCGCTGGAGGCGATGCATTTCGCCGCCGCCGAAGCCGACGTCGAGCTGGGACGGCGCCGGCTCGCGTTCGAGGAGCTGCTGCTGTTGCAGCTCGCGCTGCTACAGCGTCGTGCGCGACGCAGCGGTGACTCCCACGCGCTCGCGCTCGCCTGCGCCCGTGATGGTGGCGAGCAGGCTTCGCTCAGCGCACGTTGGCTCGAGGGGGGCCTGCCGTTCGAGCTGACGGGCGACCAGCGCGCGGCGATCGAGCTGATCGGCCAGGAGCTCGAGTCGATCCGCCCGGTGCAGCGTCTGCTGATGGGGGAAGTTGGGAGCGGCAAGACAGTCGTCGCGCTGTTCGCGATGCTGCGCGCCGTCGAGTGCGGGTCGCAAGCGGCGCTGATGGCGCCAACCGAGACGCTTGCCGAGCAGCACTTCGCGACGATCCAGGCGCTGCTCGGATCAGAACCGGTGACCCTCGCGCTGCTGACCGGCTCGACGCCTGCGGCGCGCCGCGCACAGATCCTCGAGCGACTGCAGAGCGGGGAGCTGTCGCTGATCGTTGGAACCCACGCGCTGATCGAGGATCCGGTCCGCTTTCGCTCGCTTGCCCTGGCGGTCGTCGACGAGCAGCACCGCTTCGGTGTACGTCAGCGTGCGGCACTGGATGCCAAGGCGCGGGCCGGCTTCGCGCCGCACGTACTCCACATGACGGCGACGCCGATCCCGCGCACCCTCGCCCTCTGCCGCTATGGCGATCTCGACCAGACGCGGTTAAGCGAGCTGCCGGCGAGGCGTCAGCCGATCGAGACGCACGTCGTCGCCGGAGCGCCAGCTCGTTCTCGGGCCTACGAGCGGATCGCCGAGGAGCTCCGCGCCGGACGCCAGGCGTTCGTCGTCTGCCCTCTCGTTGAGCAGCCCGACGAGCTCGATGGTGGCGACGTGCGCGCGGCAACCGTCGAGTTCGAACGCCTCCGGGCCGGCGAGCTACGTGACTTCCGCGTCGTGCTGATGCACGGCCAGCTGTCGCACCGCGAGAAGCAGGCGGCGATGAGCGCTTTCGCGGCCGGCGACGCCGACGTGCTCGTCGCGACGACGGTGATCGAGGTCGGCATCGATGTGCCCAACGCGACCGTGATGTTGATTGAGAACGCGGAGCGCTTCGGCATATCGCAGCTGCACCAGCTTCGCGGCCGTGTCGGCCGTGGCGAGCACGCCGCCATCTGCCTGCTCTGCGGGCCGAAGGACTCGCTGCGGCTGAACGCGCTCGCTCGCCACAGCGACGGCTTCGAGTTGGCTGAGATCGACCTCTATCAGCGCAAGGAGGGCGAGTTGATCGGTACGCGGCAGTCAGGTCTCGGGCAGTTCGCCATGGCCAGGCTGCCCGAGGATGAGGCGCTGCTCTCGCGGGCTCGCTACTGGGCCGAAGGGCTTCTCAGCGCTGACCCCGAGCTCGAGGACCCCGCCAACGTCCTGCTTGCTCGTGCTCTCTCAGAAAGCCACGGCGAGATCGCGCTGCGGCCGATCGCCGCCTGATGCGCGTCGTGGCAGGCGAATACGGCGGTCGCCGCATCGAGGCCCCGCGTGGGCGCTCGACGCGGCCGACGTCCGCGCGGACCCGCGAGGCGCTGTTCTCGATGCTAGGCGACGTCAGCGGCACCCGGGTGCTCGATCTGTTTGCCGGCTCGGGCGCGCTCGGCATCGAGGCTCTCTCGCGCGGCGCGGCGCACGCGACGTTCGTCGACAGTGGGCAGTCCGCGATCGCGGCGATCAGTCTGAACCTCGGGCAGCTCGGTCTCCAGCAGCGGGCGCTGGTCGAGCGGCTCGACGCGCGACAGATGCTGGCGCGCGGGGAGACCTACGACCTCGTGTTCGTCGATCCGCCGTATTCGAAAGCGGCTGATCTCGGGCCGCTGCTCGCGCGTGAGCTGCCCGCCCGGCTCAGCCCGGGCGCCCGCGTTGTCAGTGAGAGCGATCGCCGTGCGCCGCTCGAGCTGGGACTCCCGACGATCCGCGAACGCCGCTACGGGGATACGCTGATCCGTATCCACCAGCTCGAAGCCCCATGACGCAGGCGCCCCGGATCGCCGTTTGCCCCGGGTCCTACGACCCGATCACCAATGGGCATGTCGACGTGATCACGCGCACCGCTGCGTTGTTCGATGAGGTCGTCGTAGCGGTGATCGGACACACGCGGAAGTCGAACGGCTTGTTCTCACTCGAGGAGCGTCTCGAGTTCATTGCCGTGGCGACCGCGCATCTCAGCGGGGTCCGCGCCGAGTCGTTCGACACCCTGATCGTCGACTTCGCGCGTAGCGTCGGCGCGTCGACGATCGTGAAGGGCTTGCGCGCGATCTCGGACTTCGAGTACGAGTTCGAGATGAACCAGCTGAATCGCAAGCAGGCGCCGGGGATCGAGTCGCTCTACATAATGGCGAGCCCGGAGTACAGCTTTCTCTCCTCGAGCGGCGTCAAGGAGCTCGCGACGTTCGGCGGCAACGTCGAGCCATACGTTCACAAGCTGATCGCGACGCGCTTGCAGGAGGAGCTTCGCCGCTAGCGAAACCTGGGACGAAGCGTGCGCGTTTTGCGTAGCGCCACCGACCCTCTAGGCTGTAGTCATGGACGTCCTAGTACTGATCGACAAGCTCGATGACTTGGTGCACAACGCCAAGCAGGTTCCGCTGACCGATCAGGTGCGCGTTGACAAGGAGGAGATCTACGACCTCCTCGATCAGATGCGTGCCACGATCCCCGAGGAGATCAAGCAGGCGCGGTGGATCGTCAAGGAGCGGCAGGAGATGCTCGCCGAGGCCAAGCGCGAGGCTGAGCGCATCGTCAAGGAAGGACGCGAGCGTCAGGAGCGGCTGATCGCCGACGAGGAGATCGTCAAGGCGGCCGAACGCGCAGCCGAGGACATCATCGAGGATGCGCGCGCCCACGAGCGCGAGATCCGTCTCGGCGCCGAGGACTATGCCGACGAGATCCTCGACACGCTCGAGACCAATCTTTCGAAGTTCATTGCCGCGGTGCAGCGCGGGCGCGAGCGGCTCCAGGGTCGCGACGAGCCGGCCGGGGTCTCCTAGGCCGGGGCGGCCCCGCGGCGCCGCTGCAACTCGATAGCGCCGTGCAACCGCGAAGCTGTCTCACCGTTCGCCACGCAGGCCCGGCGGATCCGTCCGGCGCAGCTCGATGTGAGGCAAGCTAGGATCGATGAGCGGCATTCCTAGGCGCTTGCTCGGAACGCTGTACACGGCTTGGGTGCTGACACGAGCGCGCGTCCTGCGCCTCGACCGTCCCGACAAGCTCGTACGCACAGCGCTGTTGCTCAAACGCTGGGGCCCGACGCCGGCCTCGGGCTACGCGATATCGGCGATGCGCGACCCCCACCGGCCGGCGATCCACGACGACCGCGGCACGATCACCTTCAAGGAGCTGCACGAGCAGACCAACGCGCTCGCACACAGCCTGCGCGAGCGCGGTGTCGGCGAAGGGGATGGCGTCGCGATCCTCTGCCGCGACCACGCCGGCTTCATCAAGGCGACGGTCGCCGCGTCGAAGCTCGGTGCGACCGTCCTCCTACTCAACACATCCTTCGCGGCACCCCAGATCGCCGAGGTCTGCGAGCGCGAGCAGCCGCGCGCGCTGATCTACGACGAGGAGTTCATCGAGCTCTGCTCGGCTGCCGGCGCGGGGCGCACGAACGTGATCGCTTGGAACGACAACCCCGTGCCGGCAGGGTTTACGACAATCGACGCGCTGGTCGCGGCCGGCGCGCACAAGGATCTCGAGCCGCCGCGCGACCGCGGGCGCGTCGTCATCCTCACCTCTGGTACGACGGGCGCGCCCAAGGGCGCCTCGCGACACCAGCCGCGCACGCTCGATCCGGCAGCAAAGCTGTTCTCGAGGATCCCGTTACGGGCGCGCGAGACGACCGTGATCTCATCACCCCTGTTCCACTCCTGGGGCTACGCGCACTTCACGCTCGGCCTCGCGCTCTCCTCGACGCTCGTGCTGCACCGCCGCTTCGACCCCGAGGGCGTGCTCGGCTCGATCGAGCGCTATCGCGCGAGCGCGCTGGTTCTCGTGCCGCTGATGCTGCAGCGCGTCATTGAGCTCGGTCCCGAGAAGATCCACCGCTATGACACCAGCTCGCTGCGCGTGATCGCCGCGAGCGGCTCGGCGCTGCCAGGTGAGCTCGCGCTGCGCGTGATGGACAGCTTCGGCGACGTGCTCTACAACCTCTATGGCTCGACCGAGGTCGCCTGGGCGACGATCGCCTCCCCCCGCCAGCTTCGCGCGGCACCTGGCACGGCCGGCACGCCGCCGCGCGGCACTAAGCTGCGGCTGTTCGACAAGGACGGCAACGAACGTCGCCGACCGGGCGAGACGGGACGGATCTTCGTCCACAACGAGATGGTGATGGACGGTTACACGACCGGTGACGGCAAGACCGAGCTGGACGGACTGATCGCGACTGGTGACGTCGGCTACGTCGACCGCGAAGGCCGACTGTTCGTCTCCGGCCGCGACGACGAGATGATCGTCTCGGGCGGGGAGAACGTCTTCCCGCGCGAGGTCGAGGACCTGCTTGCCGAATACCCCGGCGTCGAGGATGTCGCCGTGATCGGCGTCCACGACCGCGAGTTTGGCGAGCGCTTGCGGGCGTTTATCGTGCCCGAGGCGGGGACCGAGATCGACGCCGAGGCTGTGAAGGCGTACGTGCGCGACAACCTCGCTCGGTTCAAGGTGCCGCGCGAGGTCCTGTTCGTCGAGGAGTTACCGCGCACGGCGACCGGGAAGGTGCTGAAGCGGATGCTGGATCGCGGCGAGGCGCCGAGCGTGCAAAATTGAAGGCATGGCTCGCGCCGACATCTTTGAGCTCGGCGGGCTTCGCCTCCACGCCGGAGAGGCCAGGCACATCGAGCTCGAAGTGACGCTTGCGTCGCTCGACCTCGGCGGCCAGCGCTACCTCGCCGAGCCCGATGTCGTGCCGGCCGCGCTTGACGTCTCGCGCACCAACGGTGGCGGCTACGCGCTCCGCCTGCGCTTTGACGCCGCCGTAGCGGGGCCCTGTATGCGCTGTCTAGCTGATGCAGCCCCGCCGATAACCGTCGACGCGCGCGAGGTCGACCTACCGGGCGGAGGCGAGGAGCTCGACAGTCCCTACCTTCACGGAGACCAGCTCGACCTGCGGTTGTGGGCCCATGACGCGTTTGCCCTCGCCGTGCCCGACCAGATCCTTTGCAGCGCGGACTGCCTCGGGCTCTGCCCGGTCTGCGCGGTGCCGCTGCGCGAGGTAGGTGGCGAGCATCGTCACGACAGTGGCGGTGATCCCCGCTGGGCAAAGCTCGCTGAGCTGCGCCTCGAGTAGCGCCCGCAGCGCCGCGCCCCCGCCGGGCCCTGTGCCATGATTCACATGGGCCGTTACGCAAGCTGCTACGCGGGCGCGACGGACACATTAGATGGCAGCCGGGATCTCATCCCGACACGCGCTGCCGGAAGCGGTGAGCACGTGGCGGCAACGATAGAGACCCCAAGCCGCCCAGAAGGGCAATTGGTCACACCCGCTCCGCTACGCACCACGGGCGAGTACCAGCCGCCGGGTCGCTTCAACGCCCTAGACAAGCTCGCCACCGGCGTGGCTACTGCTGTACCACTGGCCGCGCTGACGGCAGGTGTGTGGCTGGCGTGGGACAACGCGCTCTACTGGCAGGACATCGCGATCTTTTTCGTCTGCTACATCCCGTCGGCTCTCGGCATCACCGTCGGCTACCACCGCCTTCTGACGCACCGCAGCTTCCGCTGTGGTCCCGTCGTCCGGGCGCTTCTCACCATTGCTGGCGCCACGGCGCTCGAAGGCCCGCCGATCGAATGGGTCGCCAACCATCGCAAGCACCACGCGTTCTCCGACGAGCACGGTGACCCGCACAGCCCTCACGTCGGCCACGGCGAGGGCTGGCGCGCGCCGCTGCGTGGCCTCTGGCATGCGCATCTCGGCTGGGTCTTCGGCGACGGTTTCGCGAATCAACGCCGCTACGCGCCGGACCTGTTCGACGACCCGGTGATCGTCTTCGTTGACCGCACCTTCCTGCTCTGGGCGCTGGTTGGCCTCGCGATCCCCTTCGGTCTTGGCTACGCGCTGACCGGCACGCTGACCGGTGCGCTGCTCGGCCTGCTCTGGGGCGGCGCCGTTCGCATCCTCGTGCTGCACCACGTGACTTTCTCGATCAATTCGCTGTGTCATTTCTTCGGCCGTCAGGACTACGCGACAGGCGACGAGTCGCGCAATCTCGCCTGGCTCGCGCCACTGTCTCTCGGTGAGGCCTGGCACAACAATCACCACGCCTTCCCGACGTCCGCCGCGCACGGCCTCCGCCGTCGCCAACTCGACCTCTCGTGGCTCCTGATCGGAGCGTTGTCCAAGCTCGGTCTGGCGAGCGACGTGGTCACGATCAGCGCCGCTCGTCGCGAGAAGAAGCGCTGCGGTCCGAGCGCGAGCCCGGGGGCGGCCGCGTGCACGGATCGGAGCGACCCTGCGGAGTTGCTAGGCTTGCCGGCCGATGCAAGCACCGAAGCAGAAGCAGTCGCATAGCCGCACGGCTAAGCGCCGCGCCCAGCACAAGATGGCTGCGCCGGCGCTTAACGCGTGCCCGCGCTGCCATAGTCCCCGCCGCCCGCACCGGGTCTGCCCGGTCTGCGGGACGTACGCAGGGCGCGAGGTCGTGGCGCCGTCTGAGCACGACCACGACCACGAGCACGATCACGGCTAGCAGGCCTCCCGGGTTGTCATGACGGTCATCGCCGTCGACGCGAACGGCGCCGACCTCGGACCGGCCGAGGTCGCAGCGGGTGCTCGTCTCGCGGCAGCACAGGGAGTGGAGGTCCTGCTGTTTGGGCCCGCGCAGCAGCTTGGTGGAGCAGGCGGCGGCGTGGAGATCGTCGATGCGCCGCGGTCAATCGCCAAGGACGAGAACCCCGCGAGCGCGGTACGCGGCGCTCCCGACGCATCGATCGTGCTGGCAGCTCGCGCCGTCGGCGAGGGGCGTGCGGACGCCCTCGTTTGCAACGGCTCGACTGGCGCGGCGCTGGTCGCCGGTCAGCTCCACATCCGCCGCGCCCAGGGCATCTACCGCCCGGCGCTCGCGATCACGGTCCCGGTGCCCGGGCGTCCGGTGACGCTACTCGATGTCGGTGCCAACCCCG
>DATAJI010000416.1:0-5545 GCA_036262195.1 Solirubrobacteraceae bacterium | reverse complement strand
AGCGTAGTCGCGCCGGCGCGACTACGCCGGAACTGCGCCTCCACGGCGCGGCCACCGTCCGCGAGCGCCTCGACGAGCAGGCTGCCGTCGTGGGCGCGAGCGATCGCCAGAGCGATCGACAGGAAGTCCGGCTCCCTTTGTCTTGCTGGTGCAAGCGCCGTGAAGTCGCTCGAACGGCTCGAGCAGGCGCGCAACCTGATCCACCGGCTTCGGCGAGCACCGAGAGGCCGGCCTCGGCTTCATCGGCGCGCTCGACGACCAGGGAGCGGGCGAGCTCCGGGCGGTGTTGGCGCTTGGCGGCGCCACGTCCGCGCAGGACGAGAAGAATTACTTTGGCGCCAGGCGCCTACCACGCCCGCATTAGGGGCCTTAGCAGGAGTGACCTCAACGGGGCTGCGGAGTATCGGAAGTCGTCCGAAGCGTGCGCGTCGAGGATTAGTGCGCGCACGATCGCATTTGTAGCGCCGTCGCGCGTTAGCGTGGCCTGTAGACGTCGCCGCGGTGGCCGATCGCGACGACGCGGACGGTGCGCTCGTCGGCGAGCACTTCGTAGATGATCCGATAGGGGCCGCGTCTGGCTGACCAGCGGCCTTCGTGTTCGAGTGCGAGCCGTTTGCCGAGTCGACTGGGGTTACCGGCGATCGCGTCGAGCGTCTCGAGAACTGCCGCCGCTACCGTGATGGGGAGCTGGTCGAACTGGCGGCGGGCCGGTGCCATCACGACGACCCGCCATGGCGCTTCTGTCACCTACCGGCCGCTCGCCGGCGCGCGAGATCGGCTCGGAGCTCCTCGAGCGGAATGCCGGGCTCTCCCGCCGCAGCGTCTTTCTCGCTCTGGCGGATCTGGGTCATCAGCGATCGGTCGCACATGATCTCGAGGGTTTCCTCAAGACTTTCGAGATCATCAGTGCTCACCAGCACCGCAGCCGGCTGGCCATTGCGCGTTACGATCACACGATCCTGCTGGCGGGCGACGCGATCGACGATCTCGGAGAACCGAGCCTTCACCGTCGCCAGTGGCAACGTCTCCGACATGACTAGAATTATAGCCATGACGAGGCTGGACCGCAAGGCAGCATCATTTCGGGGTGGTTGCGCGGCGCGCGCCGTGTAGCCAGTAGAGCGTTGCGGCGGCGAGGGTGATCGCGGTTCCGACGATCAGCCATTGGGTGCCGTCGATGCCTCCGCAGGAGTAGACGACGCCGGCGTGTCCGACCGCGAATGGTCGGCATGCTTGGTAGTTGGTGTGGAGGCTTCCGAGGAACACGACGGCGATGCCAACGCCGGCGAGGAGGCCGAGTCGCTCTCGTCCGTGGCTGAAGCGACCGAGCGCAACCGCCATCGGGGTGGCGAGGAGGAGCGGGTACCAGCCGAGCGCCGTGACCG
This sequence comes from Solirubrobacteraceae bacterium, assembly GCA_036262195.1. Taxonomy (GTDB): domain Bacteria; phylum Actinomycetota; class Thermoleophilia; order Solirubrobacterales; family Solirubrobacteraceae; genus Palsa-513. The sequence continues at coordinate 4,160 of DATAJI010000416.1, read as the reverse complement.
AGATCGCGAAGCATGCGCCGGGCAGGGTCCAGGCGATGAACCACGGCCACCGCCGGGCCGTGAGGTTGCGGTCAACCGGTGGGCGGCTAGGCGGCACGCGCGTCTCGCGCAAAGTGGCGGTCCAGTTTAGAGGCCGCCGCGGCTTCTACGCCTGTAGCGGAAGCCGCGGCCGGTGAGCAGCAGGACTACGACAATGATCAGGAGGGCGTGAGCATGTGATCACCCCCCGAAGCCCAGCTCAGTGGTTGGTTCGCGCATGGCTACTTCTTGGAGCTGACGGCGTCGATAGCTTTGTCTGAGGCGTTTTTGACCGAGCTCTTGGCCTGGTCGGCGCGCCCTTCGTTCTTCAGGCGTTTGTTTCCGCTCAGTGCGCCGGCAGCTTCCTTCGCGCGACCTTTTGCCTTGTCGATGTTCTTGTCGGTCATGAGTTCCTCCTGGCTTCTGGTTTGTGGATTAACGAGCGCCCGAGGTGGCGCTAGCGGTGGCTGCGGCCGGTTGGCCGCACGCTCTCACCGTGGTGATCCTGGCTAGAGCATTCGCACGATCAAGATGACCAGCAGAACGATCACGAGAAAGCCGATCAACCCGTAACCGAACACGGCAAAAGCGAGCGGCATAACGAGCGCCATCTGTGCCTCCTTTCCTAGCTGCCTATCGCTGCCTTAAGCCACGTCAGAGCGTTTTTCTTTGACGTATCCGCCTGCGCCGGGGGTGCCGACCGTGGTGCGGCCGCCCAAGGGGCTGCCGCCAGCTCACGCATCGGTTACCGCGGGGTGGGCGTCTTGAGCAGGCGGTTCGTCTTCGACGCGGGCGATCGCCCGGTTGGCGCTCATGAACGCGACCACGCCCCTAAGTCGTGGCGGGCATGCAGTCGTGACAGCGGGTCGTGCGTCGAGACCGCCGTCGCGCAACGTCCCGAACACTGCCGCAACCGCGTCCACGCGGCTCGCGGTCAACTCGGTGCGAACCAGCGTCTGGGGCATGTCGACCTCCCGGGCTCGTGAAAACGAAACCTCAGAAAGTCAGATCGTGTTGCCCGCCCCACAGTTGTGGGCCGACCTCACAGTGGCTGCCCTTCGCCGCTCACTCTACTCCGCCCACCAAACGGACACAACGCCTGTCTGCGACCCGCCCGAGACGCTTGGCTTGCCGTCGTATTGCGTCAACCAGGCGGCAAGGACCGCCCGTTTGCCGCGATCTCGTGTGCGTCGACGAGATCGGTGGGCGCGAGAATGAAAACCCTCGCACATCATGTCCGGGTGCTGCTGGTCACCGCTCATAAAGCCGATCACAGGCCGCCCCCGCATCTTCAATGACCGCTTCGAAGCGTCCACGCACCAGCGCCTGGAACTCCATCCGCTGCTGACTGACCACGGCACCGCGACCGCCATCGACCAGCGTCTGCTCGACCCGCGAGAACCCACCGCGCAACACCCACATAACGATGTCGTCAGCGTAATAGGACTTCGTCCGGGTCGGCCCATTGCCGCACAACACCTTCAGCAGCACTACCACTCCGTCCGAGATCGCCCTCAGCACATCACCATGCAACCGGGGCGTACCCTCGACGCCTCCTCGGCCGGCAGAATCGGACGTGCCTTGTGACACAGGAACGTCGACGTCGTACCCACTCAGCGCGAAGCCTAGCCCTACTTCGAGGACGTTCGTCGGTCATGCCGTCTCCGCTGACCCGCCCAACCGTGGCAGGCACCCGGGCCGCCACAGATGACCGTCTGGTGGGCGCGGCCCGCCACAGCGCGTTGATCGTGGCCACCGGTGCGCATATCCTTGATCCACCCGCCGAGTGCGTCGCGATGGCGATCCGCAACAGCCACCGGAGCGGACCCAAGATCACACGCCTTCCGTGAAGCGCTCCCGCCAGGAAGCGCGGCCGTCGGACGATCCGCCATTCCCGCCATGTCGCCAATGAGGGACTGTCCGACCGGCGCGCGAGTATGGGCTCAGATGTAGCCTCGGCGGTTCGGTTTGCGACCGATCCTTGACTTTGGCTTGCAGCACCCGGGCAGCAAACGCCGTTAGTTTCCCCTGCCCGACCTGACCAGCGAGGCGGAAATGGCAGTCTGGCTTTACGGGCTCCTCGTCGACGGCTAAGGCAACCGAACCGAGGCGTCAGCGTGAGTGAGCGAGAGACTAGTAGTGCTTCCGTAACCGGAGAGGGCGAGTTCGAGCCTGCGTCGGGTCCGGATCGCGAGTTCGTGGGCGCGACCGGGTTGCGGGCTTACGCTCGAGCGCTCGGGCCGGGTTTGATCACGGGCGCGTCGGACGATGATCCGTCCGGGATCGCAACCTACGCGCAGGCGGGCGCGCAGTCCGGTTTTGGGATGTTGTGGGTCGCGCTGCTGACGCTTCCGTTGATGATCGGGGTTCAGGAGATCTGTGATCGGACCGCGCTTGCTTCGGGCAAGACGCTCGGCGAGCTGATCGCGGTCCATTTCAAGCGCGCTTGGCAGATAGCGATCGGCGTGCTGATCGCTGTTCTCGTTGTTGCGAACGCGCTCAACATTGCTGCCGATCTGGTCGCCATCGGGCAGGGCATGCACCTGCTGAAGGTGGGACCAAGCGCGGTGTGGGCGCTCGTGGCTGGTGCGCTGATCACGCTGCTTTTGGCGGTCGGCTCGTTCCTGGTGATCGCGCGGGTGTTCAAGGTGCTCTGTGCGGCCCTGCTCGCCTACGTCGCGGTGCTGTTTCTGGTCCGGGTCCCGTGGGGGACGGTCGCCGTGAACACTGTGATTCCGCACATCCAGCTTTCGTCGGCATATATTGCGCTGCTGGTGGCGGTGCTCGGTACGACGATCTCTCCGTACCTGTTCTTCTGGCAGGCAATGCATCGTGTCGAGGAGATGCAAGAGGAGGATCTCGGCGGCAAGCGAGCGGTCCCGTTGCGCCAGCGCGGGCGCCGCGCGCGAAAGTCGAAGCTGCTGATGAGCCGCCTTGACGTGTTCACCGGCATGACGTTCTCAAACGTCGTGATGTTCGCGATCATCACCGCAACGGCGGCAACGCTTGGGCGCACGCACCACGTAACGATCGACTCGCCGGCACAAGCCGCGTCGGCGCTTCGACCCGTCGCAGGCCGCTTTGGTCAGGCCGTGTTCGCGCTCGGCTTCATCGGCTCGGGCATGCTCGCCGTCCCGGTACTCGCCGGCGCCGGCTCGGCGGCGATGGCCGGCCTGATCGGCAAAGGAGCGGGCTTTTCGAACTCGCTGCGCAAGGCGCCACTGTTCTACGGGCTGGTCGCCGTCGGAACGATCGGTGGTATGGCACTCAGCCTGCTCGGCGTGAACCCAATCAAACTGCTGATCCTCGTCGCGGTCATCAACGGCATAACCGCCGGACCATTCCTGATCGTGACAATGCTCGTCTCTTCAGACCACGCGATCATGGGCGAAAACGTCAACGGGACGCTCGCGCGCTGGCTCGGTTGGGCTACGACCGTCCTCATGCTCCTCGCAGCGGTTGCCCTATTCGCAACCGGAGGCCTATAGGCAACCGCGCGAAAGACTGGGGCCAAGCACTCAGTTCGCCCACAACCTCAGCACAGCACTGCTGCTAGACACCCACTGGCTCGCGCAGAGGCCAGTGCGCCGAGCTTCGAGGCGGCGGCGGGTGGGTTCGGTCGCTCTCTGCATCAAAGCCCAGTGCTTCCCGCTCTTACCTGCGACTCGACCGCCGTCACTACCTTAACGATCGAGGCCACGTCCGCGGGCGCCGGGGACTAAACAGCAAAGCCGGGCGCTCGTGTATCCCCCAACAACGCGTGAGGTGCAGTCCTGCGGCGGCATCGAACTCCAGTTCGGCCATCCGCGCTTGTCCTCCCGGACCGGGCAGCCACCATTCACTCCACTCATCGCGCAGCGTCACGGACAGTATTTCCGGCAGGAGGCCAACGATCACGGGAGCATCCGGACTACGCGGACGGGTTGGCGGACGCTCGCTCCGGGTGGGCGCTCCGCGATCGACGTTCGGTGCCTGGGTCGCTAACTTCCCCTCCACATCGGCGGTCGAGGCGGTAGCTTCCGGATGTGCGCTCGCGAGTCCGGATCGCGTTGGGGCTTCTGGCTGTGGGTGGGCTCCTGTTCGGCGCCGGGAACGCGGTAGCTAGCAGCGACTTTACGTGGAGCGGTGCCTCGACCACCGAC
>DATAJI010000415.1:0-2274 GCA_036262195.1 Solirubrobacteraceae bacterium | reverse complement strand
ATGCAGAGGCGCTCGACGATCGCGTGCAGCTCAGGCGCTTCCTGCGGCGTGACGACGCGCGCTCCCATCGTCGCCAGGGCGAGCTTGTCGGAAGCGAACAGCTGAAAGGAGAACAGCACGACGGCGACAACCGCGATCGTCACGCCACCAGCTCCCGACGCGATCAGGGCGCCGATCAGCGCCACGTAGAGCAGCCCAAGCAGGAACATCGTCAGCAGCATCCGCCCCTGCAGGCCACGGTCCCGACCGAATGCGCTGCGCTTGCTCTCCATAGGGAAATGATCGCAGACAGCGAAGCTGGCATCCGGCACGCGCACGCCACCCCGGGGCGACGAGACAACCGCGATAATCGCTCACGCATGGCCACCACGCAAACGCTCTCGCATGTCTACCCGATCGACGCCCGCCTAAACGAGCAGGGTCGGCTGGAGGTCGCTGGCTGCGACGTCGTCGAGCTCGCCGAGCGCTTTGGGACGCCGGCCTACGTTGTCTCCGAGGACGACCTGGGAGCTCGCGCGCGCGCCTTCAGCGCCGCCCTCGACGCGGCCGGGCAGGAGGACTTTGATGTGCTGTTCGCGGCGAAGGCGTTTCCGGCGACGGCCGTCTTGCGCCTGTTTGCGCAGGCGGGCCTCGGTTGCGACGTCGCCTCGGCCGGGGAGCTCCACCTCGCGCTGCGAGCCGGCGTCGAGCCGGCCAAGATCGTGTTCCATGGCAACGCGCGTGACGACCGCGAGCTGAGCATGGCGCTCGAGCACCGCGTCGGCCTGATCGCGGTCGACAACTTCGACGACATCGAGCGGCTCGAGCGCCTCACCGCCCGGCGTGCCGAGCGCCAGGGGGTGCTGGTCCGCGTCACGCCGGGCGTGCGCGGCGACACGCACGACAAGATCTCGACCGGGCAGGCGGACTCCAAGTTCGGCTTCGGTCTCGCCGACGCCCGCCTGGCGATCGATCGCACGCGCGCGATCGACGGACTCGACCTCCGCGGCCTGCATTTCCACATCGGTTCCAACCTGCTCGAGCTCGAGCCGTTCCGCGCCGCGATCGCAGCGATCGCAGAGCTCGGCGACTTCCCCGTCTATGACATCGGCGGGGGCCTTGGCGTTGCCTACACCGCGGAGCAGGAGCCGCCCGCGGTCGAGGACTACGCGCACGAAGTGGTCAGCGCGGTGCGCGAGCTGCTCGGCGCTGGCAAGCGGCTGCTGCTCGAGCCGGGTCGTGCGCTCGTCGCGAACGGGGTCGTCACGATCTATCGCGTTGTCTCCGTCAAGCAGAACGTGTCGCGCTGGGTCGCCGTCGACGGCGGGATGTCCGACAACCTGCGGCCGATGCTTTACGGCTCGCGCTACGAGGCGGAGGTCGCCGACCGCTTCGGCGGCACCACGCGCGTCAATCTCGCGGGCAAGCACTGCGAGTCCGGCGACATCCTGGTGGAGGGCGCGCTGCTCGACGATCCGAAGGTCGGTGACGTCATCGTGCTGCCGGTGACCGGCGCCTACGGCTACGCGATGGCCAACAACTACAACGCGGTGCCGCGGCCGCCGGTGATCTTCTGCAAGGACGGTGCGGCTCGCGTCGTCGTGCGTCGCGAGACGCTCGATGACCTCCACGCTCGCGACCTGTGAGTCAGAGCGCGCTGCGGATCGGCCTGCTCGGCCACGGCACCGTCGGCCGCGCGTTCGAGCGCCTGCTGGCGGAGCGTGCCGAGCGTGTCGCCGAGCTGACCGGGCGGCGACCCGAGATCAGCGGCGTGCTGACGCGGACGAGCGGCGACTTCGAGCAGATCCTCGAGCGCTCCGATCTGATCGTCGAGCTGATCGGGGGCGTCGATGACGCGCGCGCCTTTGTGCGTCGCTCGCTCGAGGCCGGCCGTGACGTCGTCACGGCCAACAAGCAGCTTCTCTCGCGCCACGGCGAGGAGCTTTGGGCGCTCGCTCGCGAGCGCGAGCTGGCGCTCGGCTTCGAGGCGGCGGTAGCCGGCGTCGTCCCGGTGATCCGCGTGCTGAGGGAGTCGCTCGCCGGGACCCGGATCGAGCGGATCCATGGCATCGTGAACGGCACGACCAACTTCATCCTCTCGGAGATGACGCGCACTGCGTGCAGCTACGAGAAGGCGCTCGCCGAGGCGCAGCGGCTCGGCTACGCCGAGAGCGATCCGAGTGACGACGTCGGCGGAGCCGACGCTGCCGCGAAGATGGCGATCCTCGCGCGCTTGGCCTTCGACGCGCCGGTACGCATCGACGACGTGCGCTACGAGGGGATCGAGCAGATCAC
>DATAJI010000414.1:0-6253 GCA_036262195.1 Solirubrobacteraceae bacterium | reverse complement strand
CTGCGCGAGCGCGCGATGGATGTCGCGGCGCGGGTCGCCCTCGCCGACGAAGTAAGGCTCGGCGGCGGCGTACATGTCGGAGAAGGCAAGCTGGATCAGGCGGTCGATCACGGCGCGCTTGTTCGGGAAGTAGAAGTAGACCGCGGTGCGGCTGACGAACGCGCGCTTGGCGATGCCGTCGATCGTGATCCGCTCGTAGGGCTCCTCGCGCAGCGCCTCACGGGCGGCTTCGAGGATCGATTCCTCGGTCGCGTTGCGCGAGTGCTGCTCGCTGCTGGATCCGCCGCGTACTACGTGAAGTGCTCGCTCTGCCAACCGTGCGCGTCCCCGAGGATCGGAATCGAACCGCCAGCGCCTAGCGTAGCTGTCCGCTCAGGCGGCGGCGATTGCGAGGCAGGCGTTCTGGCCGCCGAAGCCGAACGAGTTCGACAGCGCTAGCTTGATCCCGGGTGCTTCGCGCGCGCCCTCCGTCACGTAGTCGAGGTCGCAGTCCGGGTCGGCCTCCGCGTAATTGATCGTCGGCGGCAGCACGCCACGGCGCAGCGTCTCGACGCAGACCAGCGCCTCGGCGGCGCCGGCAGCGCCGAGCAGATGGCCGATCGCCGACTTCGTCGAGGAGACCGGCGGCGCGTCAGCGCCGAAGACCTGGTGGATCGCGAGCGTCTCGATGCGGTCGTTGATCGGCGTCCCCGTGCCGTGCGCCGAGATGAAGTCGACGTCGCCGGGCGCCGCGCCGGCGTCGGCCAGGGCGCCGCGCATCGCAACCTGCGCCCCGAGCCCACCTTCGTCTGGCTGGACCATGTCGAACGCGTCGTTCGAGGCGCCGTAGCCGACGATCCGGCCATAGACCTTCGCCCCGCGCGCGACGGCGTGGTCTTCGCGCTCGAGCACGAGCACGCCGGCGCCTTCGCCCATCACGAAGCCGTCACGGCGCGCGTCGAACGGACGCGACACGCCTTCCAGCGACAGCGCTCCCATCCGCCGGAACGCGGCGATGCAGAGGCTCGTCAGCGCCGCTTCGCTACCGCCGGCGAGCACGACGTCGGCGGCGCCGCGCTCGATCATACGCATCCCCTCGCCGATCGCGTGCGAGCCGGTGGCGCAGGCTGAGGCGATCGAGAAGCCTGGGCCGTGCAGGCCGAGGTGGATCGCGACCTGGCCGGCGGCCGCGTTCGGCATCATCATCGGCACGAAGTTGGGGGAGACGCCCCGCTCGCCGCGCTCGATGAACGACGTGCACTGCTCCTGCAGGGTCGTCAGCCCACCGACCCCGGTGCCGAGCAGCACCGCGACGCGATCCGGGTCGCACTCCGACAGCGCCGCCTCCGCGGCGGCCTCCAGCGCCGCGACGAGGCCGAGCTGCGTGAAGCGATCCATGCGCCGCGCGGCGCGCGGATCGAGGTGGCGGTCGGCGTCAAAGTCGCGGCAGTCCGAGAGGCCGTCGACGATCCCTGATTGGCCGGCGATGAGCGCGTCGAAGAACGCGTCTGCACCCTCCCCGAGCGAGGTCACGACACCGCGGCCGGTTACCGCGACAGTCACGCGCTTGCCGGCTCGTTCGCGAGTGACAGGGTCAGCCGGACGGCGTCGCCGACGCCGGCGATCGAACGCAGCTCGCCGTCGGCGATCTTGACGCCGAAGCGGTCCTCCAGCGCGGTGACGAGCTCGACCAGCTCGAGCGAGTCGATGTCGAGGTCGCGCCACTCGGTGTCCATCGTCGCCTCATCGGCGCCGGGCACCTTGAGCTCGGCGAGCTCCAGGCGAACGCCCTCGAGGACCTGCTTTTCGGTCAGCTGTGCCATCACTTGCTCCTTGTCTTGACGTTTTTCGCTTGGCGCCGCCCACTGGTTGCGGAGCCCTCTTTCCACGAGCTGAGGCCGGCGCCCCAGACGAACCCGGCGCCGAATGCGACCATTGCGACGAGTGCGCCGGCCGGCAGTCGGCCGTCGCGCTGTGCTGCGGCGAGGCCGAGCGGGATCGACGCCGCCGAGGTGTTCGCGGTCAGCTCGACGTTGAACGAGACGCGCTCGTGCGGCACGCCAAGCGCGTCGGCGACCGCGGCGACGATTCGCGCGTTCGCCTGGTGGGGGACGAAGTAGTCGATGCTCGCCGCGTCGAGCTCGAGCCGCTCGAGCAGGCGCTCGCTCGCTTCGGTCATTCGCGCGACGGCGTGGCGGTAGACCTCTTGCCCGGCCATCCGCAGCAGCGGTCGCTCGCGCTCGGCGTAGAGCAGCGGCGCGAGCTCCGCGTCATAGCCGAATTCGAAGCCGGCGATGCCGATTCCATCGCTGATCGGTCCGACCAGCGCCGCTCCGGCGCCGTCACCGAACAGCACGGCTGTGGAGCGGTCCTCGTGGTCGGTGATCCGCGAGAGCCCTTCCGCGCCGACGACGAGAACGTGGCGCGCGCGCCCGCTTTCGACGAGCGCGGCGGCATGATCGAGCCCGTAGAGGAACCCTGCGCATGCGGCGTTGAGGTCGACGACGCCGGCGTGCGTCGCGCCGAGCTTCGCCGCTACGGCGGGCGCGAGGCCGGGGGTCAGCTGGTCCGGCGTGATCGTCGCGACGATCACCTGGTCGACTTCGGCCGCTTCTTTTCCCGCGTCGCGCAGCGCCGCTGCGCAGGCGCTGGTCGCGAGGTCGGCGAGCGTCTCGTCTCCCGCCAGCCAGTGCCGCTCGCGGATTCCGGTCCGCCTGACGATCCACTCGTCGCTCGTGTCGAGTCGCGCGACGAGGTCGGCGTTCGTGATGACCGACGGCGGGAGGGCGTCGCCGATGCCGAGAATCCCGGGTTTCACTGGACCGGAACCGTCCGCTTGACGAGACCGGTGAGGATCTGGCCTGGTCCGAGCTCGATGTACTCCTCGACTCCGAGCTCGTGGAAGGCGAGCAGCGTCTCGCGCCAGCGCACCGGCAGCAGCAGGTTCTCGGCGAGCTGCCGCCGCGGGTCCGTGAACGGGGCGACGGTGCTGTTGGAGTAGACGGGGATCCGCGGTTCGCGAAACGCGGTCCGCTCGAGCGCGGCACGCAGGCGCTCAGCGGCCGGGGCCATCAGCGGCGAGTGGAACGCGCCGCTGACGTCGAGCCGCTGCGCTCGCGCCCCGGTCTCTGCCTTGGCTCGCTCCTCGGCCTGCGCGAGCGCCGCGACCGGGCCCGCCAGCACGACCTGGCCTGGTGAGTTGTCATTCGCGATGATCAGCTCGAGACTGGCCGCGAGCGCTGCGATCGCCTGCGGGTCGCCTTTCAGCATCACGGTCATGCCGCTCGGGGTCAGCGCGGCGGCCGCGGCCATCGCGCTCGCGCGCTCGTCCACGAGCTCGAGCGCCGGCTCGAAATCGACCGCTCCGGCCGCGACCAGAGCCGCGTACTCGCCGAGTGAGTGACCCGCCGCGACGATGCCCTCGGGCTGCTCGAGCTGCCAGCGCGCGACCGAGCAGAGAAAGACCGCCGGCTGCTGGTAGCGCGTTCCCTCGGCGAGCCGCCGGAACGGGTCGTAGTCGAGCAGCTCGAGGCCGAGGCGAACCGCCGGCGTATCGTGCAGCTCGTCGGCCATCGTCTCGCTGTGGCTTCCCTGACCGGGGAAGATGAGTGCCGCCCGTGCCATCGCACCCCAGCAGACCCCATTTCGCGACGCCGGTTGCAGAGGTTTGACGCGTCAGGCGTATCTGTCAACTATCGCGGCCGGTCATTCGCCGCCACCAGCTCACCGCGAGGTTCGCCTCCTTCCGGCCTGCTCGGCTCGGCTCCGGTCTAGTTGAGCGACTTCCCCGGGAAGGTGTAATACACAGCGGTCAGCCCGCACACCGTCAGGCTGGCCGTCGCGTTTACGAACGCCAGCGCTATCGCGACGACGTACGCGAGCAGCCCGACGCCGTTGCGCCGGACCAGGTAGCGGACGTGGCGCTCCGTTATCCGTTCGCTGAAGAGGCTCGCGTGCGTCGCCCACAGGTATGTCGCGAAGAACGCGACCGACATCGCCAGCAGCGAGCCGGCATAGGCCGCGGCAGCGACATGCTGGTCAGACGGCGCCCTCAAGTCGCCGGCGAGCAGCTCTGTCGGGAACGGGATCAGCGTCACGAACATCAGCAGCACGAGGTTCAGCAGCATCAGCGTGCGGTCGGCTCGCGCGATCCGCTCGAACTGGGCGTGGTGGTTCATCCAGATGATGCCGATCGTCAGGAAGCTGACGACGTAGGTTGCGTAATGCGGCCATTCGGCGCCTAGCGCGTGAGCTAAGCGGCCCGGCGGCGCGCTGACGTGCAGACCAAGCACGAGCAGCGTGATCGCGACCGCAAAGACGCCGTCGCTGAACGTCTCGACGCGAGCCGTCGAATTTTCCGGCGTAGGCATCGTGCGCCGGACGCTAGCGGGCCAACCGGCATAATCGAATCGTGAGCGATCCGAGCGCTGGTTCGGTGTTGGGGGCCTTTGAGCGTGCCCCCTCGGTCTTTCGCGAGTGGGTCGAGATCGCAGAGCCTGGCCGCTACCACCTCTACGTCGCGTCGGCCTGCCCGTGGTGTCACCGCACGATGATCGTTCGCAAGCTCGAACGTCTCGAGTCGGCCGTCGGGATATCGCACGTCGACCCGATCCGCGGCGAGCGGGGCTGGGAGTTCAGCGGCGGCATCTACGAGGACCCGATCGAGGGGATGCGGTTCCTCTCCGAGGCCTATCAGCGAACGGCGCCCGGCTACAGCGGCCACGTCAGCGCGCCCGTGCTCTGGGATCGCGAGGAGCGCCGGATCGTCAACAACGAGTCGAGCGAGATCATCCGCATGTTCAACGCGAGTCCCCTCGCGAGCGGACCGGACCTCTACCCCGAGCGCCTTCGCGAGCAGATCGACGCGATCAATGACCGCGTCTATGAGACGGTCAACAACGGCGTTTACCGCAGCGGCTTCGCGCGCCGCCAGGCGGCCTACGAGCACGCTGTCAGTGTTCTCTTCGGCTCGCTCGACTGGCTCGATGAGCTGCTTGGCGAGCGACGCTATCTGCTCGGCGAGGCGCTCACGGAAGCGGACTGGCGGCTCTTCCCGACGCTTGTCCGCTTCGATCCGGTCTATGTCGGGCACTTCAAGTGCAACCTGCGCCGCCTGGTCGACTACGCGAACCTCTGGCCCTACGCCCGGGAGCTCTACCAGCAGCCCGGCATCGCCGAAACCGTGGTGCTCGACGAGATCAAGCGCCACTACTACATGACGCACCCCTCGATCAACCCAAGCCGGATCGTGCCGCTCGGGCCGCTGATCGATTTCGACGCGCCACACGACCGTGATCGCCACGGCGCGCCTGGGCGCGCCCCGCTCGCGTAGGGTTCGAGCCGTGTACCACGTCGAGATTCGCGAGAATCCGCAGCGGGCGAATGCCTTCAACCTGGACTTGGCGCGCCTTCACGCGGAGCTCATCGACCCCTGGTTGTCGGGCGAGGTCTTCGAGTTCGGCGGCAGCGAATGGATTCCGCAGCGCACGACGATGATGATTCTCGAAGGCCCGGAGCTGCCGCTCCACCGCCTCGGGCTGGGCCGCGGGTGGACCAACGCTCTGCACGAAGGCAAGGACGTCACGATGGAAGTGCTCGAGGCGGCGAAGGCTGCGAACACGGGCCGCGCGAGCGTTGCTGCCCGCGCCGGCGCGGGTCGCGCACCGGACATCGAGCGCGACATTCTCGCCCGCGTTGCGGTCGGCCCGCTCAGCCTTCCTGTCGTCTGGGATCGCGCCGAGATCGTCGCGCCAGACGCCTCGGCCGGTGAGCGCCTCGTGCTCGCGGAGGCCGCCCTCAATCACCTGCCCGCCGAGGGCCATGTCGAGCTCTGCCGCGGCGAGGACCCAAGTGGCGACTCCCTAACGCCCGACGAAGCCGACGCCGTCCTCCGTGCCCGCGAAGCCTGGAGCACCGACCGCTCGAACGGTCTCTTCGTGCACCCGGCACGCTGAGAGCCCAGCCCCACGGACGCGGCCCCGAGCCGACCATCTACACTGCCTACCCGGCCTGGTGGGCGTAGCTCAGCTGGTAGAGCTCCGGGTTGTGGTCCCGGCGGTCGCGGGTTCGAATCCCGTCGCTCACCCTCAGGAAGTGGCTGCAAATGGCGGCTTTGTGCGCGCCAATCAGCGCGTTAAGCGGCCAAAGTACCAATGAAGTACCAAACTCTCGGAGCGAAACTCTCGGAGCGCGGCTCGCGCCCGTCGGCCCCGCGGAGGAGCTCGGTTACCAGGCTCGCCAACCCCACACGTCCAAAACCCAGCCCACTCTAACC
>DATAJI010000413.1:0-3802 GCA_036262195.1 Solirubrobacteraceae bacterium | reverse complement strand
GCGTTGACGTTTGCGGCAACCGGCTACGCCAACGCCCTGCTGGTGGTCAGCGAGACGCAGCTCATCCTGCTTCGCATTCCGAGCGGGGTGCAGGGTCGCCTGTTCGGCGCCAAGGACATGTTTGAGGGTGCATGCATTCTGATTGGGCTGGTCGCCGCCGCCGCGCTGGTCGCGACAGCCGGCGTGCGCTTTACTCTCGCCGCTGGAGGCGGATTCGATGTCGTTTGCGCGATCGCCGCGGTCATCGCGTTTCGCCGCGACCGGACGGCGCCGGTGGCGCCCCGTGACGGCGAGTCGGTCTCCTTCGCGACAACTGCGCTGACCGGCTTCGTGCGCCCCGCCTCGTAGTCGTACTGCGCGGCTTCGCCGTCGGTCAGGGGAGCGATGCCCCGGCGATCGCCGCGAGCACCCCTACGACCGCCGCGCCAACCAGCGTCTGGACGACGCCACGCCGAAGCACGAGCAGGGCGAAGGCAGCGGCGACGAGCACGGCAAACTGCCAGCCCGTGTGGAGAGCGATGGCGAGCGTTATCGCGGCACCAACGATCGCACCGATCGCGGCCGGGCCGGCGCCGTCAAGGAAGGCGCGAGCGTTCTCACTCTCCCGCAGTCGCTCGAAGCGAGGAGCGCCGACGAGGATGAACAGGAGCGACGGCGTGAAGACGACGACCGATGCGACGAGCCAGCCCTCGATGCCGTGGGCGGCGTAGCCGACCGCGGCAACCGTTGCGACCACCGGGCCGGGCGTAACCTGCCCCAGCGCGACGGCGTCGAGGAAGCGCGCATTGCTCATCCAGTGATAGACGTGAACCGCATCGGCCTGCATCAGCGGGACGATCACGAAGCCGCCGCCAAAGGCCAGCGCCCCGACCTTGAGCGCGGTCCAAGCCAGCGCTCCAATGCCGCCGCGCGCGACAACGGTGGTGGCCAGCGCGCCCAGCGGTGCGCCGTGCAGGCCGAGCGCGGGGGACGGCGATCGCTGCGCGAGCAGCTCGAGCACGCCGCACGCAAGCAGCACCAGGACGAGGTAGGGCCCGATCAACGCTGCCGCCGCAGTGCTCGCCACGAGATAGGCGATCCAACGCGCTCTGCGCGCGCGATGGTCGCGAACGCGGTCGAAGCTCGGACCAACGAGACCGCGTGCGGCGTGAAGCGCAACCGCCGCGACCGCGCCGCTGGCGCCGGCGCCGGCGCCGCGGACCCAGAGCGGCGGCGAGTGCTCGAGGAAAAGCAGTGACAGCAGCAGGATCGAGACGATCGCCGGCACGATGAAGCCAAGCGCGCCGACCAGCGCGCCGACCGCTCCGCCGACGCGGTAAGCGCAGAAGATCGCGAGTTGCGTCGATGCCGGTCCCGGGAGTAGGCCGCATGCCGCGTTCGCATCCTGGAAGGAGCGCGCGTCCATCCAGGCCTCGCGCTCGACGACAAGCTGGCGGAGCAACGCGATGTGCGCGGGCGGTCCGCCGAAGCCGGTCACGCCGATCCGCGTCCACTCTAGGGCGATCTTCGCGAGCGGCACGCGTGGCGGCGGTTGCGCCGCGACCGCGGACTGGCCGGCGCCTCCAGCCATGCCAGCCTGCTCGTCGGGTCGCGCCGGGCTCATGACCGCCTGCGCATCCTAGCCAGCGCAGGATCGGCGACGGTGACGATCCGTGTGCTGGCCCGCCGACCGCGCAACTAGCTGAGATAGCTTTGGCTGCATGTGGGTTCAGCGCCAGATCGACCTTGCTTCGCGCTCGCGCGGTTTCCACCTGATCACCCGCGAGGTGACGGCCGGGCTACCTGAGCTTGGCGAGCTTCACGTTGGACTGCTTCACCTCCTGATTCAGCACACCTCCGCCTCGCTGGCGCTCAACGAGAACGCGTCCCCGGCGGTCAGGCGAGACCTCGAGAGTTGGTTCGACGCCGCTGTTCCCGAGCGAGCCGGGTTTTGGACGCACACGCTGGAGGGTCCGGACGACATGCCAGCCCACGTCAAGGCGGCGTTGCTCGGGCCATCGCTCACCCTCCCGATCCGCGACGGCCGGCTCGCGCTCGGCACCTGGCAGGGCATCTACTTGTGCGAGCACCGCGATCGCGGCGGTCCGCGTACCGTGCTGGCTACCGCCTGGGGCCAGGGCACAGAAGGCGAGCGCCCCTGAACGACGAGCGGCGCAAGCCGCTGACTCCGGGAGCGATTCGCGACGGCCTAGTCTTGTGTGTCCGATGACCGATGTGCAGGTGACTGGCGCGCGGACACGGCTGCTGAATTGGCTGGCAGCACGTGATCGCGGCTTCTCGGCGCTGCGCCGCGCCGGCCGAACAGCAATCGTGATGCCGGCCATGTTCGCCCTGGGCGACAAGGTGATCGGCAACCCGACGGTCGCGACGTTCGCAGCCTTTGGATCGTTCGCGATGCTGCTGCTCGTCGACTTCGGCGGCCCAATACGCGACCGCCTGCGAGCCCAGGCCCTGCTCGCTCTAATCGACGGAGCGTTCGTCTGTCTCGCAACCCTGGCGTCGCACTCGGAATGGATCGCCGCGATCGCGATGTCCGTCGTCGCCTTCGCCGTGCTGTTCGCTGGCGTGGTCAGCTCAGTGCTGGCGGGCGCAACCACCTCGCTGCTGCTGGCCTTCATCCTCCCGGTGTCGCTCGCCGGCCCAGACAGCTCGATCCCGGATCGACTGGCCGGGTGGGGACTGGCATCCGGTGCGGCGTTGCTCGCCGTGTCGCTGCTTTGGCCGGGGCCCGCGCGCGATCCGCTGCGCGACGCCGCGGTTCGGGCATGCCGTGCCCTCTCCGCAAGACTGCGCTCGGAGGTTGACTGCGTGATCGGCGGCGAGGCGGCGCCTGCGCAGACCGACCACGACGACGTCGTGGCGCGAGCGGACACGGCGGTCGCCGACCTGCGCCGGGTGTTCTTCGCGACGCCCTACCGCCCCACCGGCCTGAGCACGGCTACGCGGATGGTCGTGCGCTTGGTGGACGAGCTGACCTGGCTCGGCGCCGTCGTCGCCGACTCCGCGCCGCGAATCGACCGACCACCACTCGACAGTCGCGTGTGCGCCGTGCGCTCCGCCGCGTCCAGTGTTCTGGACGCCGGAGCGGATTTGTTGGCGATGCCGCGCAGCGACCCCAGCGCCCTTCATGATGCGCTCGCCAGCTTGCGCCAGGGAGTCACCGCGCTGGAGCAGGGGGACACGCTCCGCTTGCCGCTGGCCGCGGCTAGCGGACCTTCCACCGAGCGTGTTGTCGAGAGCCGGATCGAGGAGTTCATCAGCTCACTCGACCCAAGCTTCAGCGCCCAGGAGTTGAGCTTCGTCGTCTCACAGATCGCAGCCAACGTGGACCGAGCTGCCGCGGCCGACCGGCGCAGCTGGCTCGCACGCCTGCTCGGACGTGCCCCGGCGATGTCAGGCAGTGCGCTGTCGGCCGTGCAGGATCGCGCCGCCGCGCATGCCGAGCGCCACTCGGTCTGGCTACACAACAGCCTGCGCGGAGCCGCCGGGCTCGGCCTGGCTGTGCTGGTCGCGCAGCTGACCGGTGTTCAACACGGCTTTTGGGTCGTCTTCGGCGCCCTGTCCGTGCTGCGTTCAAACGCCCTGACGACGGGTCAGAACGTGCTCCGCGGACTGCTCGGAACGGCCGCGGGCTTCGTCGTGGGTGCCGCGCTCATCGCCCTCATCGGCACCAATAGCACGGTGCTGTGGCTGCTGCTCCCGTTCGCCGTCCTGCTGGCCGGCCTCGCGCCCGCCGCGGTCTCGTTCGCTGCCGGCCAGCAGGACGGCGAACGGGAGCAGCAGCCACAGCACCGTGCTATTG
>DATAJI010000412.1:0-3743 GCA_036262195.1 Solirubrobacteraceae bacterium | reverse complement strand
CGACTACGGCTCTCCTGCTGCGGGCTGGCATCGCGCACCTTGTGGCGCCTGCTCATCGTCGGCGCGAATCTAGCGGACCCGCGCAGGACGAGGACGCGCGCTAGGTTCGAGCGGCGCGCCCGGCGAGAATCTGGAGCGCGGAGCGCAGGCCCTGGACCTCTTGGCCGATCAGCGCGACCGATTGAGAACTTCGGACAGCTCCGACCATCCGCGCGCGCAGCATGCCGGGCACCGGCTTCAGCGACTCCTGGCAGGCCAGCTCCTGAGGCGCTGGCGGACGGACGCTAGCCCGCGGTCGTTGCGTGACTTTCGAGATAAGGCGCGAGGTAGCGTGCCGAGATCTTCGCCACCGGATTCCAGGTCGGCTGAGCGGTGATCTCCGATGCGAAGCCCATGCTGCCGCTCAGCCGCGCCGTCAAGTAGAGCGGCTTTCGCCCGGTGAGAAGGATGCCGCGGATCTCCGGCTGGAACGGCGCGGGAGTGATCGGGGCCCCGGCCAGAGCTGCGATCGCCTCCGCGGCGGTGTCGGCCTGCTGGGCCGCGATGCCGCCGTGCTTGACGGCGAAGTCGATCGCATCGCCCGCCGCCCAGACGCGATCGACGCCCTCCACCTGGCAGTGGCGATCGACGTTGATAAAGCCGTGTTCGCCGGCTGGTAGGCCGCGCACGGCCGGTCCGAAGAGCTCTGGAAGGGCGATGATCCGGTCCGCACCGACAGTTCGGTCGCCTGGCTGAATCCGAACCTCGCCGATCTCATCGACATGTGCGAAGGCCGAGGTGATCATCTCGACCCCGGCCTCGGCGAGCAGATCGCCAACGGCCTCGCTCGCCTGCGACCCGAACACGGCTAGGGGAGCCGGTTCTGGCGTGACGAGCGTCAGCTGCACCTCGACGCCCATCTCGAATGCTCGCGCGGCGATCATCAACGCAAGCTCGTAGAGCGGCAACGGCCAGGCGAGGCGAGCCGGAGCGACGAACGCGATGCGCTTGACGTAGCCCTCCTCGACGTCCTGAACAACGCCGTGCAGCAGTTCGTCCATGCGCCGGTCGTTGATCGTCATGACGTGGGCGAACGCCTCCTTGATCCGCGCGCCTACCGCGAGGACCAGTGCGTCGTAAGGAATCGCGACGCCGGCAGCCGTGTAGGCGAGCTGGCCGCCCGTGTCGACCCAGCCGAACTCCTCGACGATCAGCTCGGCGCCGACGTCGGAGGCGACCTGCGTCAGCCGACAGCTGGCAGCCTGCGCGTAGCCGAACGGCTCGCGGACCGTCATCGGGCGATAGCTGAACTCGGCGTTCGGCGCGATGATCTTCAGCGCCACGCGCTCGCCGGCGAGGTCACGCAGGGCGAGTGCTGCCTCGATAGCCGCGACGCCGCCACCGACGATCACGACTTCGAGTGGCTCGCTGACGCTCATTGAGCCAGACTATTGCGCATCGAGGGAACCCGCGGTAGCCGCACGGAGCCGTCGCGCGACCGCGGTTAACTACTGAACAGAGCGCGTACTGGCCACGCGGCCGCGCGCCCTCGGGAGCGCTAGCGTGGATGGATGATCCGCGAGGATGAAGCGGCCGTGGCTGGCGCCGAGGTCACGCCGATCCGGATCGTCATCGCCGATGACCATGCCATGGTCCGCAGTGGCCTGCGCCTGTTGCTCGAAGCGGAATCCGACCTCGAGGTGGTTGCCGAGGCCGGCGACATTGACGCCGCGAGACGCTATGTGCGAGGACATCATCCAGCGGTGCTCGTGCTCGATCTCAATATGCCCGGCGGCTCGAGCCTCGAAGCGATACCGCTGATCCGCTCGGAGGCATTGGAGACCCAGATAGTTGTGCTTACGATGCAGGAGGAACCGGCGTTTGCGCGCCAGGCATTGGGCGCCGGTGCTGCCGGCTACGTGCTCAAGGAAGCGGCTGACAGCGAGCTGGTCGAGGCGGTGCGCCGCGCCGCCGCAGGTGAGACCTACCTCAACCCGACGTTGGGGGCGCGCATCGCGCGCGAGCCGCCGCCTGGTCCGCCGGACGACCTCAGCGCACGCGAGGTCGAGGTGCTGCAGCTGATCGCGCTCGGCCACACTAATTTGGAGATTGCCCAGAAGCTCTACCTGTCGGTCCGCACCGTCGAGACGCACCGCTCGCACATCCAGCAAAAGCTGCGGGTGTCATCCAGAGCGGAGCTGGTGAGCTACGCGCTAGCGCGCGGGCTCGTCGGGTAGCGCGACGGATCGGCCCGCGCCGTAACACTGGTTTGGGCGGTGCGCGCTGGGCGCAGCGGCCAGGCTCGACCGCGCCGCTCAGGGCAGTGCCGTCCTGTTGTTGAGCGGCAGCCAGGCGCAGACGGTCGTTCCGCGCTGCGAGGTATCGATCGACAGCTCACCACCGAATACGAGCACTCGCTCGCGCATACCGGTCACACCGAAGCCGCCGGTCTGCTGCTCGGCGTCGAAGCCGCGTCCGTCGTCCTCGATCACGATAGAGAGACGCTTGTCGGCGGCCTCGACAGAAACCTTGACGCAGCTTGCGTGCGCATGCTTGGCGACGTTCGTCAGCGATTCCTGAACGACGCGGTAGACACTGGCCTGAAGCTCCGCATCGAGTCCCTCGTTGGGCCCGTCGCGCGGCGGCAGCTCGAGATGGCTCGATACCTCGAGGTCGTTGATTGCGCGATGGCGCTCGAACAGCGCCTCGAGCGCGGCGCCGAGGCCGAGCTCGTCGAGCGCGGCGGGCCGCAGCTCGGTGATGATCGCGCGCAGGTTGGTGATCTCCTGCTCGATCTGCTCGAGCGCCTGGTCGGTTGCTCGCGAGAGCGTCTGCGCGTCGCCGGCGCGGCGCGCTGAGGAGAGCAGCACACGCAGTCCTCCGAGAGCCTGCAGCGTCTCGTCGTGAAGCTCTTGCGCCCAGCGGCGGCGCTCGGCGTCGGCTGCGCTGAGCGTGTCGCGCAAGCGCTGCTGCTTGACGCTTTGGGCGATCACGACCGCCGTGGCGGCGCTCGCGGCAAATGCCCTGAGCGCATGCTCGTCGTCATCGCTGAAGGGCTGCGCGTCAGGCTGGTGATCAAACGCGAACAGCACCCCGAGCGGCTCGCCGCGGTAAGCGAGCGGGACCGCCAGCGCGGTTTTTGCATCGCTGACCCCGAGCTCTTCAGCGCTGATTCGCAGTCGAGCCCCAACGTCGTCGATCCGCTCGGAACGACCGCGCAGCATCACCTCGCCGGAGGTCGAAGCGTCGATCGGAATGCGCATGTCGCCGATTCGTTCGCCGTGGCCGGCGACGGCTGCAGGCACGAGCTCATCGCCCTCCCGCAGCAGGATGAGCACGGTCCGCGCGTCTACCAGCGCCCGGCCGCGCTCGACGATTAGCTCCAGCGAGCGTTCGAGATCGACTTCCGCGCCGACGGCGAGCGCCACGGCCTGCGTCGCGCGTAGGCCGCTCACCGCCCGCTCGAGCTCGACGCGTTGAATCTCGACATCCCGGTAGAGGCGGGCATTCTCGACGGCGATCGCCGCCCAGCGGGCGAGTACGACGACAGCCTCCTCATCAGCTTCGTCGAACGCGCCCCCCCGCTTCTCGGTCAGATAGAGATTGCCCCAGGCCTCTCCCTGGATCAAAACCGGGACCCCGAGGAAGCTGTCCATCGGCGGGTGGCCCGCCGGAAACCCGTAGGAGGCCGGATCGTCGCCGACGTGAGCGAGACGCAACGGCTTTGGCTTCTCGGTTAGCAGCCCCAGCACGCCCCGACCGCG
>DATAJI010000411.1:0-4583 GCA_036262195.1 Solirubrobacteraceae bacterium | reverse complement strand
CGACTACTGGGCATGGCGACGACGCAAGGTCCCCCTGCCGATCAACAAGACCATCCAGGAGCTCATAGACGCTCAGGACGGTCGCTGCTCGATCTGCGGAGGCCTCCTCTTCGCCGTCGAGGACCGGCCACAGAACCCACGCGAGTGGGAACAGTGGCTGGCCACCACCCCCACAAGGGTCAACACGATCGCCACGTCGAAGGAGGCCGAACCCCGTCTCGTACACGCCGAATGCCGACACGGCCACGCCCTGGCACTGCACAACGCCTACCAGCCATCAGGGCTTGCTTGTGTTGAGCGCCGCTTGGTTTGGGCATGGTCGCGCTGTTGTTCGTGGTGATGGTTGGGTCTGACGTTCGAACGTTGAAACGTTCAAAGGGGGGTGTGGTGGTCGTCGGGAAACGGCGGCGATGAAGGCGCCGGGTTCGGGCGGTGTTTGTTGTGCGTCGCGTGTTTGTGACCGCTTCGCTCTCGCTCTGATCGCTCGCCACGAGGGTGGTCGAGGCCCGCGAGGCGTGCTGGCCGGCGAGGGGCGGTCGGGGCGAGCGATGCGACCCACTCACGCGTAGCGGGTGGCGGTCAGGCGCGGACGGCTGCGGTCCAGAGCTCGGCGGGGCGCCCGGCGGTGAGCACGCGGCTGCTGGTGATCTTGCCGTCGTTGGCGAGCAAGTTGAGTGCCTGGTCGAGCTGGTGGGTGGTGGGGTTGCGGTGCAGCAGATCTCGGAGTTGGGTGCGGGTCAGCCCGCCGGGTAGCTGGTGGGTCAGCGCGGCGTGGATCTGATGGGCGAGCGGGTCGCCGGTGGAGTGCTGCAGCGCCCAGACGGCGGAGCGTTGCGCGTAGTCCCAGAGCGCGAGCGCGGCGGTCAGGTGGACGGGCTGGATCTGCGGGGCGTTGTCGAGTAGCGCGTAGAGGAGCGCGAGCCGGATCGTGTGTGCTTCAGCGCGGGCGCTGATCGCGCCGGCGATCCCGGGCTGCGGCTGCGCGAGTTGTTGGTAGGCGTCTGCCCAGGCGTGACGGGCTGCGGGTGAGAGGCGGATCTGCCCGGCCTGTTGGGCGTTGTTGAGCGTGGCGTGGAGCCGGCGGTCCAGGCCGGTGCGTTTGAGCGGGTCGGGGTTGCCGCCTTGGGGCAGCAGCCTGACGCGGCGGCAGCCGAGCAGCAGGAAGCGGTTCAGCAGCCCGTTGGCGAGCTCGACGGGGTTGATGTGATGCTGCAGTTCGGTGGCGGTGATGTGACCGATCACCGAGATGTGCGCGCCGGTCGCGCGCGCGGGCGCGGTTCGGGTCAGGATCGCGAGCGAGCGGCCGTCCCACGCTGAGCGGAGTGTTGGCGACAACGTGGAGATCTCGCGGCTGACGTTCTTGAGCACGCTGACGAACTCCGGTTCGATCACCAACAGCCGCCGGTCGCTGGCGCCTGGGTCTTGGCCGGCGGGGTCGCGGACTGCGTGGATCAGTCCCTCGCCGCTGCTCAGACCGGTGAGGATCCGGGCGGTGATCGCGGGGTCAGCGCCGGTGATCAGTCGGTGCACGTGATCCCATGACGATCCTTTGCGGGCGCGAGCTGACTCTCCGATCAGGACGAGGAACTGGTTGGGGTGATGGCGTGTCGCTTCGACCTGGAACCATGCGCCGCGACCGGCCGCGGCACCGAACGCGACCAGTAGCTGGGACAGGATCGCGACCGGGTCAGCTTCGGTCTCTGGGGCGATCGTGTTCACGATCTCTCCCGCAAGCCCGTGATATGCCGCCGGATCGGGCGGTGGCGGCCAGCCGTCGGGAACCGGCAGGGTCAGCGCGCCGCCCGGCTGCCGGTCGTCGTCGGGTTGATCGAGCAGCGAGAGCGTCGTCATTCGGTGGAGACCTCGGCGACCGCGGCACGGGCGGCGGACTCGTCCACGATCCCCTTCTTGGACGCGAACGCGGCGATCAACGCGGACACGGCGAGGTTGTTCACCTGTCGCGGCAGGCCGCGAGAGACTTCGTGGATCAACGCGACCGCGTCATCGGAGAACAGGGTGTCGGAGCGGCCCGCGAGCGCCAGATGATGCTGCACGTAACTCTTCGTCTCCGCTGAGCTCAGGCCGGTGATCGTGTAGCGGACCGCGATCCGCTGATCCAGCGCGGTGAACGTCCCCTGCCGCAGGCGATGACGCAGCGTCGGCTGACCGAGCAGCAGCAGGCAGAACGGGGCGGTCTGATCCATCCCCAGGTTGCTCAGGCAGCGCACGCCCTCCAGGCTCTCGGCATCCAGGAGGTGCGCCTCATCGCAGATCAGGACCACCCGCTTGCCGCGCTCGGAGACCTCCGCCGCCAACAGCTCCTGGGCTTGGGGAATCAACGCCGCGTGATGAAACTTCGGGGTGCCGCCGAGCCGGGTGACGATCAGCCCGTAGATCCCGCGCAACCCGACGCCGGGCGTGCCGAGATAGAGAACCGTGTGCCGCGACGCGTCCAAGCCCGCCACAGCGGCGCGCGCGGCGACCGTCTTCCCCGCACCGCACTCACCCGAGATCACGCCGATCGCCTGCTCCTGAATGCACCACGACATGCGAGCGACCGCCTCGGCATGCGCGCCGTGCGCGTGCAGCATCCCCGGCGCCAAATCCTTCCCGAAGGGCATCCTCGAGAAGCCGTAGTGGCTGCGCAACCTGTCGATACTCACTGTTCGTCCTCCTGCTGGTTGGTGTCACGATCCTCGCCGTCGCCGTCGCCGTCGCCGTCGCCGTCGCCGTCGCCGTCGCCGTCGGGTTGGGTGAGGCTGGCGAAGTCGATGGGGTGCCCGGGGATCTCGGCGTCGCGCTTGTCGACGAGCAGGCGCAGGTAGTCGATCCCGGTGCTCGCGGCCGGTGGTTGGAGCTCGCGCTCGGCTTGCGGGTGGGTGTGGCGGCCGATCACCAGCGGCGTGGCGAGCCCGAACGGCCGGTGCTGATAGCGAACCTCGATCCTGGTCAGATCGAACGGGTCGAACACCAGCTCGACCTTGCGGCCGACCAGGGCGCCATCGACCTCGTAGCTGTTGCCGTGCAACGAGACCGTCGCGGTCTTCGTCACCGTCCGCTCTTGGGACCACAGGAACGCTTCGCGCAGCAGCGCGGGGGTCGGCAACTGGGCCGCGCCGGCGGCGTCGAACCGCTCGATCGGGGTCTGCCCGGTCTCAGAATGCACTCGGCGGTGGTAGACGACCTCCAACCACGCGGAGAACAGCCGGTTCAGCTCCGGGAGCTCGATCCCGTCGTCGATCTCGACCAGGAACTGATCGCGTACCGTTCGAAAATATCGCTCAATCTTTCCCTTCGTGGTCGCCGCCCGCGGACTCGCGTGCACCAGCTTCACCCCCAACACGGCACATGCGCGCAGCAGCTGTGAAGACACAAACGCGGAGCCGCGATCAACCAGGATCGCCTCCGGAACGCCACGGGACATCAACCCGGATCGCAGCGCTGCCTCCAGGCGGAACACGTCCTCGCCGGTGCCCCACCGCCACCCGACCAACAATCTGCTGTGATCATCGATGAACGCCACAAGTACTGCCCGGGCAGCGCTGTCTGCGAGCTCGGGGCCGTGGAGACCGTCACCGGTCCACAGCTCATTCCGCGCGGCGGCTTCGAACCGGCCATAGACCTTCCCCGGCGCTCTGCCATCGGCGCGGACGTTCAGCCCCTGGCGGGCGAGGTGCGTCTGCACCGTGCGCAACCCCGGCACACGGTCACGGTCCTCGGCCGTGGCGAGCATGATCTCGTGGACCTGCGCCGCGGTCCGCTCCGGCCGCTCGCGCTTGAGCGCGAACGCCAACTCAAGCGTCTCGGCCGGCGTGCGCAGCACAACGACCCGCGGCTGGGGAACGAGCGCCTGAAACCCGCCGTGACGATAGGACCGGATCCAGCGGTCAAGCGTCCCGCGCGCGACGCGGACCAGCCGGCCGTCCGGGCCGAGATGCTCACGCTCACACAGGACACGGACCAGCCGGCCGCGCTCCCGTTTTGACAGTCCCGGATCGAGGACGTCGCGGATCACGCCGTACCTGAACAGACCGACCTCTTGACGACCGTTCGCGTCCACCCGCCACTTCCTTTCTGACGCTCCAAACCAACGAGCGGGCAACGGTCTCAGCTCACGACACCGCCGGCAACGGGGCAGTTCGTGTTGCCAACAACACCCCGCCCGACAACACACCAGCGACCCGCCACGGATCACTCGGCCCGAACCGCAACACCCACGCCCGCACCGCGACCGCGATCGCCTCCAACGCATCCGCGACACCGCCCCCGGCCGGCACGATCGCCCCGAGCTCGGGATCCAACACGACCGCCCACCGCGTGAAATACGCCCTCAGCAACTCAGCCCGCTCCTCGAACCGCCGCAGCCAGCCACGCACCGTGCCCGCACGCACCCCCAACCGTGAAGCGATCGACCGATACCCCGAGCCGGCGACCTTCGCCTCGATCGCCTCACCGATCACCGCCACCTCATCCTGACGCCGCAACAACGCCAGATCCGGCAGCAGCACGTGCGTCCCCAAGCAGCCCCGGCACCGCGCCCGCCGCGGCCGCAACAACCGATCCCCGCCCCGGCACCGCAGCAC
>DATAJI010000410.1:0-1592 GCA_036262195.1 Solirubrobacteraceae bacterium | reverse complement strand
GGCGTGTACCCTGTGGACCGGCGTCCCCTGGAAAGGCTCGGCTTGTGACACTCGCTAACGGCAGCAGCAACGGCAGCGCTCGCTATCAGCACGAGAAGGTGCGCGTGGCGATCGTCGGGGTCGGCAACTGCGCCAACTCGCTCGTCCAAGGGATCCACTATTACAAGGACGCCAACCCGGCTGACACCGTTCCCGGGCTGATGCACGTCAACCTCGGCGGCTACCACGTCCGCGATATCGAGTTCACCGCGGCCTTCGACATCGACGCCGAAAAGGTCGGCAAGGACCTCGGTCAGGCGATCTGGTCAGGCCAGAACAACACGATCAAGTTCGCCGAGGTCCCCGAGCACCTCGGGGTCGAGGTCCATCGCGGCATGACGCACGACGGGCTCGGCAAGTACCTGTCACAGAAGATCAAGAAGGCCCCCGGCGAGACCGCCGACATCGTCTCGATCCTGCGCGAGACGCACACCGACATCGTCGTCTCCTACCTGCCGGTCGGCTCCGAGCAGGCGACGAAGTGGTACGTCGAGCAGGTGCTCGAAGCCGGTTGCGGCTTCGTCAACTGCATCCCCGTCTTCATCGCCCGCGAGGACTACTGGGACAAGCGCTTCAAGAAAGCCCGCCTGCCGATCATCGGCGACGACATCAAGTCACAGGTCGGCGCGACGATCGTCCACCGCGCGCTCGCGACCCTGTTCGCCGACCGCGGCGTCTCGATCGAACGGACCTCCCAGCTCAACGTCGGCGGCAACATGGACTTCTTCAACATGCTCGAGCGCGAGCGTCTCGAGTCGAAGAAGATCTCGAAGACAAACGCCGTCACCTCGATCATGGACCACGAGCTCCCGGCCGACGACGTCCACGTCGGACCGTCTGACTACGTGCCGTGGCTGACCGACCGTAAGTGGGCCCACATCCGCGTCGAGGGCGCAGCTTTTGGAGATGTGCCGCACAGCGTCGAGCTGGAGCTCGAGGTCTGGGACTCGCCGAACTCGGCCGGCATCGTGATCGACGCCGTGCGCTGCTGCAAGCTGGCACTCAACCACGGCGTCTCCGGCCAGCTCGACGGGCCGAGCTCCTACCTGATGAAGTCGCCCCACAACCAGCGACCCGACTATGTCGCGCGCGCCGATACCGAGAAGTTCATCGCGCGCTACAGCGGCCTCCCCTCGACCAAGCCAAAGACCGCCCCGGGCAGCCGCACCGCGCGCTCCTAGCCGAGCGTCGCTCCCCAATCCAGGTGAGGACCCCGGGCCCGCCCGCAGTCCGCCTTATCCTGAAGCGGTGAAGTTCCAGGTCGCCCACGTCTCGCCGCACCCATGGGAGGCCGGCGGCGAGCTGAATCGCTACGTCGAGCGTGTCGCGGGCGAGCTGGCGAAGCGCGGACACCGCGTGCTGATCGTCGCGCCCTCGCAATCGCAGCGCCTTGCGGCGAGCTCGCGTCGAGCGCTGCGCGAGGCGCGCGACGCGCCAGAGCTCCTGTGGCAGGCCGACGGCGCACCGACCCTGTTCTCTGCCGGCGAGGTTCTGTCCGTCGGGACGACGCGGCCCGGGCGCGGCGTCGCCGTGTCGGTCGACGTTGCCAGAAC
>DATAJI010000409.1:0-3154 GCA_036262195.1 Solirubrobacteraceae bacterium | reverse complement strand
CGTTGTAGGCGTTGACCGCTGAGCCGAGCTGGCGCCCGACGCGCGCGAAAGGCTCGGCGAAACGGGCGATCCGGCGGTGCAGCTCGCGGCCAGTCTCGGCGATCTCGCGCGCGGACTTCGCGATCAGCTCCTGCTTCCAGCCGTAGTGCACGGCCCGCAGCAGCGCGATCAGCGTCGTCGGCGTCGCAAGCAGGACCTGCTGCTCGACGCCGTAGTCGAGCAGCGCGGGGTCCTCGCTGAGCGCAGCGTGGTAAATGCCGTCGGAGGGGACGAACATCACGACGAGCTCGGGCGTGGAATCGAGCTGGGACTGGTAGCCCTTCGACGCGAGCTTCGTTATGTGGTCGCGTGTCTGGCGCGCATGGCGCGCCATGTGCAGCGCGCGCTCGGCGTCATCGGTCGCCTCGGTCGCAGCGAGATACGCATCGAGCGGGACCTTCGAATCGACCACGATCAGCTTGCCTCCGGGCAGCCGAATCAGGACGTCGGGGCGCAGCCGGCCGTCGTCGGTCTCGATCGTCGTCTGCTCGGTGAAGTCGCAATGGGAGACCATCCCGGCCATCTCGATCACGTTGCGCAGCTGGATCTCACCCCACGAGCCGCGCGTGGTTGGACGCTTGAGCGCCCCCACCAGGCTGCCGGTCTCGAGACGTAGAGCCTGGAGCCCCTCGCCGACCTGGCGAAACATCTCGCCGAGCTGCCCCTGCGACTCACGCCGCTCGCGCTCGATCTTCTCCAGCTCGCTCTCGACCTTGCCGAGCTTCTCGCGCATCGGCTCCATCAGGCCGCGCAGCTCGAGCGTGCGCTTCTCGATCTCGCCGGCAGCGCGCGCCGCGTCGGCGTTGCGTTGCGCGGCGATCTCGCGGCCGAGCGTCTCGCCGGTCTCACGGAGCACGTCGGCCGAGATCGACTTCATCTCGTCGCGGAGCTGGGCACGGCTAGCCTCAAGTAGGCGCCGCTGATCGGCGTGCGCCGTCTCGGCGGCGCCTCGCAACGCCCGTTCGGTGCGCAGCCGCCCGGCCAGCAGCAGGCTCGCAAGGCCCGCGCCAACGCAGGCGCCGATGGCGAGCATCGCTATCTGCATCGATCGTAAAGGCCGTGGGACATAGGGCCGCTCAGCTTCCTCCACGGATCGGACGGCAACGCGGGCCACGGCGATCTCGGGGACGATGCGCCGGTGAGCACAGAGCAGCCCGGCGAAGGCCCCGTGAGCACGGCGCAGCGCCGGCGGCGCGGGCGCCCGCCGAAACTCTCGCGCCCAGCGATCCTGGCCGCCGCGATCACGCTGATCGACCGCGACGGTCCCGAGGCGCTGACGATGCGCTCGCTCGCCGGCGCGCTCGGCGTCGAGGCGATGTCGCTCTACCGCCACGTCGACTCGAAGGAGGCGCTGCTCGACGGCGTCGCCGAGCAGCTGATGAGCGAGATCGAGCCACGCGGCATCTCCTCCGATTGGGCCGAGGCGGTGCGAGGCTTTGCCAGCAGCGTTCGCGGGCTCGCCCGCGAGCACCCGCAGGCCTTCACGCTGCTCGGGATGCGCGCGCTCGACAGCGCGAGCGCGCTGCAGCCCGTCGAGGACCTCCTGGCAAGCCTGCGCGCCGGTGGCTTCACGCCGGCGCGGGCCGTCGCCGCCTACCGTGTCATCGCGGCATACACACGCGGCTACGCGCTGAGCGAGGTAGCGGGCTTCGCGCTAGACGAAGCCTCGCTCGGGCCGGACTCGCTCGGCGAGCGCTTTCCGACGATTCGCGCGCTCAGCCGCCATCTAGCGAGCGAGCCGAACCAGGGCAGCTTCCGGACCGGGCTCGAGCTGATCATCAACGGCCTACGCCCAGAACGGGAGCGGTGATCGACATCGCGAGCGCGACCGGTAGCGACGAGGCCCGCTTGGAGACGCGAAGCGGGATCGTTCCCGTGGCACTTGCGCGGCCGGCCGGAAAGGCGATGTTCGGGCGGCTCCACCGTGATCGGCGTATTCAGGCCGTGACAGTGAGGCGCGCCTGGCGTGGAATACCGGTCCCGCGCGGCGGCTGGAGACCGTGCTCGAGGGCGCCCTTGACGCCGGCGTCAAGCGCGTTGAGGCGGTAGAGCGCGAGCGCCTCAACGCTCTGGAAGCGGCCCGCCGGCGCGGCATCGGCGCCGTGATGGCAGAGGATGCAGTGACCGAGCGCGAGGCGTCGCGCCGGCTCGAGCGCAGCGGCGACGGCGTAGCCGGAGATCAGGTCGAGGGCGATCTGCACGTGCCCGAGCATCCGCCCCTGGTCACTCAGCTCGATCGTCGCTCCGTAGCTGAACTCGCGCGTCTTGCCGATGTCGTGGACGATCGCCGCGCATAGCAGCAGGTCGTCGTCGAGGCGCGGATGCTGCTGGGCGAGCTCCTGGGCCAGCGTCGCGACGGCGACGGTGTGCTCCAGCAGACCACCGAGGTAGGCGTGATGGCCAGCGCGCGTGCACGGCGCCAGGCGCCAGGCGGCGCGCAGCTCGCTGTCCGCCAACATCACCTCGAGCAGTCGCCGGTAGCCCGGCTCGTAGACCTCGCGCGCGAGATGCTCGAGAAACCCGTCGAGCTCATCGAGATCGCGATAGGCGACGGGCAGGAAGCGCGTCGGGTCAAGGCCGGCGTCGGCGCTCCGCTCGATCCGCTCGAGCTCGACCTGGAGCTCATCGCGGAAGCGCGCGACGCGCCCCGAGACCGCGACCAGCTCACCGGCATCGAAGCGCCCACCATGAAGGTCCGCATCGCGGAAGATCCGCGCCGCCAACGCCCCGCTGCGATCGCGCAGCTCGAGCGCCAGATAGGGCACCCCGCCGCGCGTCAGCAGCCGCTCCTTGCGCGTACAGGCAAACACCCCATCGACCGCGTCGCCGGCGCGAAGCGTCGCGAGCGGCACGCCGGCGGTGTTGGGGAGGCTGGACGGCGCCATCGCTGCATGATGTACGGTGAAGCGGATGCAGCCGCTGCTGTGGGAGCACCGCCCGGACGGCCTCAGAGCCCCAGCACTGGTCTGCGCCTTCACCGGCTGGAACGACGCCGCCGACGCCGCGTCAGCGGCACTGTCGTTCGTCGGCAGCGCGCTCGGCGCCACGCGCTTCGCGCGGATCGACCCCGAGGAGTTCTACGACTTCCAGGCGACGCGGCCGAAGGTGATCAACA